>NZ_JBHTSA010000016.1:0-100597 GCF_042795405.1 Streptomyces sp. NPDC056480
GAGCTGCTCCGCGGCCGTCCGCCGTGCGGAGGGACTGCCGGGTGACGCCGGGCGTCAGGCGCTCGGCGGCGGTGTCGTGCCGCCACTGCCGGGCGTGGGGTCACTGCCGGGCGTGGGCCCGCTGCCGGGGGCGGTCCCGGGGAAGGGGCCGCTGCCGGGCGTCGGGCCGGTTCCGGGCGTGCCCCCGCTCCCCGGCGTGCCGTCGTCCTTGTGACCGATCCGGTCCAGTGCGTCCTTGGCCTTGTCCGTACCGGAATGGATCTTGTCGCTGTACTTGCCCTTGGTCTTCTCGTCGACCAGCTTCGCGGCCTTCTCGATGCCGTGATCGATCTTGCCGCCGTGCTGCTGCGCGAGGTCGGCGACCTTGTCCTTGGCCGGGGCGAGCTTGGCCTTCAGCGAATCCAGGAGACCCATGGGGCACCTTCCCTCCGAGGACCCCCGAGGAGTCCGTGTTCCGTGTGCTGCCTACTTACGGGCGCCTTCTCCGGCCTCGTTGTCCGCGGCGGCCTCGGCGGACTGCTGCTTCGGGATCTCCACGACATCCACGACCTCCACGACCTCCGAGGCGACCGCTCCGGTCTCCACCTCGTCCGCCTCGTCCGCGTCGACGCCGTCCCCCTCCGCGGCCGCGGCCTTCTCCGTGTCGAGCCCGAACGCGGTCGAGGCCTCCACGGCGTCCGTCCCGGCCTCCGTCTCCGGGCCGCCGTCCGCCGCCGGAACGACGGCCCCGGTCTCCGTCTCCTCCGACGAAACCGCGGCCGCATCCTTCTTCTTACGGCGAAACATTGCAAAAACGCCCATATTCACTCCATAGCGTACTCGGATGGGAGGGATTCCGTGATGATCGACGGCCGGAACCTCGCAACAGGCAACGAAGCCGGATGAGCCCCGTCACGTAGCTCATTCGGGGACGGGCCGGGAGGTTTGCGAGACTGGTGCGGTGAGAAGTGCAGCTCCCGCCCCGCGGGTCATCGCCGTCGTCGGCCCCACAGCGGCCGGAAAGTCCGATCTGGGTGTATTCCTGGCCCAGCAGCTCGGGGGCGAGGTCGTCAACGCAGACTCCATGCAGCTCTACCGGGGGATGGACATCGGGACCGCCAAACTGACGCCGGAGGAACGCGGCGGCGTTCCCCACCACCTCCTCGACATCTGGGACGTGACCGAGGCCGCCAGCGTCGCCGAGTACCAGCGGCTCGCCCGCGCCGAGATCGACCGGCTGCTCGCCGCCGGCCGCACCCCCGTCCTCGTCGGCGGCTCCGGTCTGTACGTACGGGGTGCCGTCGACGCCCTCGAGTTCCCCGGCACCGACCCCGCCGTCCGGGCCCGGCTCGAGGCCGAACTCGAGGAGCGCGGCCCCGGCGTCCTGCACGCCCGGCTCGCCGAAGCGGACCCGGAGGCGGCCCGCGCGATCCTGCCCGGCAACGGGCGCCGGATCGTCCGCGCCCTCGAGGTGATCGAGATCACCGGCAAGCCCTTCACCGCCAACCTGCCGGGTCCCGACTCCGTCTACGACACCGTCCAGATCGGCGTCGACGTCGGCCGCCCCGAGCTCGACGAGCGGATCACCACGCGCGTGGACCGGATGTGGGAGGCCGGCCTCGTCGACGAGGTGCGCACCCTGGAGGCCCAGGGCCTGCGCGAGGGACGCACCGCGGCCCGCGCCCTCGGCTACCAGCAGGTCCTCACCGCGCTCGCGGGCGAGTGCACCGAGGACGAGGCGCGCGCCGAGACCGTGCGCGCCACCAAGCGCTTCGCCCGCCGCCAGGACTCGTGGTTCCGCCGTGACCCGCGCGTCCACTGGCTCAGCGGAGCCGTCGAGCACCGGGGGGAACTCCCGGGGCAGGCGCTCGCGTTGGTCGAACGAGCGGTTACAGCCTGATCACGTGATGGCATCGGGACGCCCTGCCCGTCATTTCGGCGGTCGGGAGCGTGCCATCATCGAGCATCGATCGACCAAGTGGAGTCCGAGTGGGGAGGGCGCGTGGCGATGGAGGCCGGCCCTCGCGACAGAGAACAGCACGAATCGGCGCTCGGTGACCCGACGGGTGACACACCGGGCCATCCGACCGACGACCTGCCGGTCGGTGCCCCGGGGCTGACCCCGGACGGCCCCGACGACGCGGTGGGCACCGCCGTCGAGGTGGACGCCGACGAGGTCGAGGTCGAGCTGCGTCCGCAGCGCCGGCTGAGGATCTGGCAGCTCGCCCCGATCGTCGGTCTCGCGGCCGTCGGCTCGCTGATGTTCGCGTTCCCGCTCGCCTTCGGTTCGGGGGACGGCGGCGCCGTCCTCGCCATGCTGGGTCTGCTGATCAGCTTCTGCGCGGCGGGCTGGGGCATGATGGCCGCCCGCAAGGTCGGCTACACCTGGCCGGGTCTTCCGCAGCGCGGCTCGGGCGAGCGCCCGAACTGGCGCTACCTCGCGCTGTACGTGACAACGATCGCAGCGCTGGTCGCCCTCGCGGTCTGGCGCGTCGCCCGCCTGCGCTGATCGCGCGGCGGGACGGTCTCGTACGGAGCCGACGGCGCGGCGGGACGGTCTCACGGAGCCGACGGCGCGGCGGGACGGTCTCACGGAGCCGACGGCGCGGCGGGACGGTCTCACGGAGCCGACCGCGCGCCGGGGCGGTTCTCGTACGGAGCCGACGGCACGCCCGGACAGTCTCGTAGGGAGCCGACCGCGCGCCGGTGCCGCTGGCCCCGTGCCGACCGTCCTGTGCCGACCGCCCTGTGGACGACCGGGCGGCCTGTCGGGGCCACCCCGTACAGTTGATCTCGTGACCAGCGCGCAGACCTCAGCACTCCCGCCCCTCCGGTTCCTCAAGGGCCACGGCACCGAGAACGACTTCGTGATCGTCCCCGACGCGGAGAACGCCGTGGACCTGCCGCCCGCCGCCGTCGCGCGCCTCTGCGACCGACGGGCCGGCATCGGCGGCGACGGTCTGCTGCACGTCGTGCGCAGCGCCGCCCACCCCGAGGCCCGGCACATGGCCGACGAGGCCGAGTGGTTCATGGACTACCGGAACGCCGACGGCTCGGTCGCCGAGATGTGCGGGAACGGGGTCCGGGTCTTCGCCCGCTACCTGGAGCACGCCGGGCACGTCACCGCCGGCGAGGTCGCCGTCGCCACCCGCGGCGGGATCAAGCGCGTCCACCTCGACAAGGACGGCTCCGTCACCGTCGCCATGGGGCGCGCGGTCCTCGCCGAGGCCGGCGTCACCGTCACCGTCGACGGCCGCAGCTGGCCCGCGCGCAACGTGAACATGGGCAACCCGCACGCGGTCGCCTTCGTCGACGACCTCGACCACGCCGGCAACCTGTTCACCGAGCCGCCCTACACGCCGGCCGCGGTCTACCCGGACGGGGTGAACATCGAGTTCGTCGCCGACCGGGGCCCCCGTCACGTCGCCATGAGGGTCCACGAGCGCGGCGCCGCCGAGACCCGCTCCTGCGGCACCGGCGCGTGCGCCGTGGCCGTCGCCACCGCCCGCCGGGACGGCGCCGACCCCGCCGAGAGCGGCACCCCCGTCACGTACACCGTCGACGTGCTCGGCGGGACGCTGGTCATCACCGAGCACCCCGACGGGCAGATCGACATGACGGGCCCCGCGGTGATCGTCGCCGAGGGCACCGTCGACCCCGCCTGGCTCGGCTGAGGCCGAGCGCCCGCAGCGGCGCGGGAATCGAAGGAAGCGACGGAATCGAAACAGTCAACGACTGATTTGTCGCTCGAATGGGTGATCCGTTTCACGCTGAGCGAGAGGGCGACTGCGCCACGTGGTGGGGTCGGTAGCATCAAGCACCGGCCCCCCGGGCACGCCTGGCCCGCCCACCGCCGGTCGACGTTGCCGGAGGTGCCCCATGAGCGCAGAGGCCACCAACCCTGTGAGCGCGGCGGAAGCCGCCGTCACCGATACGACCGCCCGCAGACGCGGACGCGCCCGAATCGACCTGCGCCGGATCGGCCGCGCGGCGCTGCTCGGCGCCACCGCCGGACCGGCCCCCCGAGACCGGCTGCCCGACGCGATCAGCCATGTGGCCGAGGCGCACCGCGCCCACCACCCCGAGGCCGACCTCTCGGTGCTGCGCCGGGCGTACGTCCTCGCGGAGTCCTCGCACCGCGGCCAGTTCCGCAAGAGCGGCGAGCCGTACATCACCCATCCGCTCGCGGTGACCCTGATCCTCGCCGAACTCGGCGCGGAGACCACCACCCTGACCGCGTCCCTCCTCCACGACACCGTCGAGGACACCGATGTGACGCTCGATCAGGTGAGCCGGGAGTTCGGCGACGAGGTCGCCTATCTCGTCGACGGCGTCACCAAGGTGGAGAAGATCGACTACGGCGCCGCCGCCGAGCCGGAGACCTTCCGCAAGATGCTCGTCGCCACCGGCAACGACGTCCGGGTGATGTCGATCAAGCTCGCCGACCGGCTCCACAACATGCGCACGCTCGGGGTGATGCGCCCCGAGAAACAGGCCAGGATCGCCAAGGTGACCCGGGACGTCCTCATCCCGCTGGCCGAGCGGCTCGGGGTCCAGGCCCTCAAGGCCGAGCTGGAGGACCTCGTCTTCGCCATCCTCCACCCCGAGGAGTACGAGAACACCCGCGCGCTCATCGCCGGGAACCCGCACGCGGGCGACGCGCTCGGCGCCGTCGCCGAACAGGTGTCGGCGGTCCTCCGCGAGGCCGGCATCGGCGCCGAAGTACTCGTCCGTCCCCGGCACTTCGTCTCCGTCCACCGCGTCCGCCTCAAGCGCGGCGAGCTGCGCGGCTGCGACTTCGGGCGGCTCCTCGTCCTGGTCTCCGAGGACGCCGACTGCTACGCGGTCCTCGGCGAGCTCCACACCTGTTTCACCCCGGTGATCTCCGAGTTCAAGGACTTCATCGCGGCCCCCAAGTTCAACCTGTACCAGTCCCTGCACACCGCCGTCGCGGCCCCCGACGGTGCCGTGGCCGAGGTCCTCATCCGTACCCATCGGATGCACACGGTCGCGGAGGCGGGGGTCGTCGCCCTCGGCAACCCGCACGTGGGGCAGGAGACGACGGGGCAGGCGGGCGGCACCCCGGACGTCGACGCCCAGGCCACCCCGGCTCCGTCGGCGCCGGCGAACACAGGCCGTCAGGGAACCGCCACCCCCCGGGACACCACCCCCCGGGACGCCGCCGCACACGCCGCACCCGCCACGCCTGCCGCCCGCGCCGCATCAGCCGCATCGGCCGCATCCGGTGCCCCGGCCGTGTCCGAGGCACCGGCCACAGCCGACGCCTCCCACGCTTCCCACGCTCCCGCCACCGTCGACACCCCCGCCGCCGAGGACGGTGAGCGCGTCGACCCCACCCGCCCCGGCTGGCTCTCCCGGCTCCTCGACTGGCAGCAGGCCGCCCCCGACCCGGACACGTTCTGGACCTCGCTCCGCGCCGACCTCGCCGAGGACGACGAGATCACCGTCTTCCGCGCCGACGGCAGCGCCCCGGGCACGATCAGCCTCCCGGCCGGAGCGAGCTGCGTCGACGCCGCCTACGCCCAGCACGGCGAAGCCGCCCACGCCTGTCTCGGCGCGCGCGTCAACGGGCGCCTCGCACCCCTCAGCACCGTCCTGGGCGACGGGGACACCGTCCAGCTGCTGCTCGCCCAGGACGCCGTCTCCGGACCGTCCCCCGAGTGGCTCGACCACGCCCGTACCCCCGCGGCCCGGATCGCGATCACCGGCTGGCTCCAGGCCCATCCGGAGAGCGCCGCTCCGCCCGTCGCCACCACCGGCCCCCGTCCGCAGTCCGGCGTCACCGCCGATCACCGCTCCGGTCCGGAACTCCACGCCGACCTGGAGGGCGAGCCCCGCGCCTCCGTCCGTCCGGCCGGCTGCTGCACCCCCGTACCGCCGGACAAGATCACCGGCTTCCGGGTCCGCGGCGGATCCGTCACCGTCCACCGGACGGGTTGCGCTGCCGTCGACACCATGCGCCGGCTCGGCCGCGAACCCGTCGCCGTCCGCTGGGGCGACACCACCCAGGGCCGGGTCACCCTCGTCGCGGAGTCCTTCGGACGGCCCGGTCTCCTCGCCGACCTCACCGAGGCCATCGCCGTCGCCGGGGCCGCCGTCGTCTCCGCGACCGTCGAGCCGCCCAGCGAGCAGCGGGTCCGCCACACGTACACCCTCCACCTGCCCGACGTGGCCCGGCTCGCGGCCCTCATGCGGGCCATGCGGGACGTGCCCGGGGTGTACGACGTGAGCCGTGCCCGCCACCGCTCCCCGGAGCCACGCAGGGCCTGACGCGCCGGCCCCGATGCGCGGGGGACGGCGCGCTGCCGCGAGGAGAGGGCCCGGTGTGGCGCGGGGCCGGGTCGTGTCCCCCTTCGAGTGGCGGGTGCGCGCGCCGCCCGGGGGAGCGGGCGCGGCCCTGGTAGCCGTAGGGCCAGTCCTCCGGAAAGGCCTGGCCCATGCCGCTCGTCCGAACGCCCCTGCCCCGCCCGCGGTGGCTCCGCTCCGCCGTCCTGGTCGCCGCCTCGGCCGGGCTCGTCGCCGCCGCGCTTCCCGCCCCGGCGCCGCTCGGCATCGGGGACCCCCTCTTCCCTCACCTCGGCAATCCCGGTTACGACGTCCTCTCGTACGCCGTCGACCTCACCTACCCCGGGGTCAACACCGCGCCGCTGGCCGCCGTGACCCGGATCGACGCGCTCGCCACCGACGACCTGGAACGGTTCAACCTCGACTTCACCCACGGCACGGTCTCCGCCGTCACCGTCGACGGTCTGGCCGCCACGTACACCACCAGCGGCGAGGACCTCGTCGTCACCCCCGCCGTGGCGATCGACGAGGGCGAGTCGATCGAGATCACCGTCACCCACACCAGCGACCCGAGCGGTCCCGCCGACACCGGCGGCTGGGTCCGTACCCGCGACGGTCTCGCCATGGCCAACCAGGCCGACGCCGCTCACCGGGTCTTTCCGTCCAACGACCACCCGTCGGACAAGGCGTACTTCACCTTCCGCGTCACCGCCCCCAGCGAGTTCACCGCCGTCGCCAACGGCCTGCCCACCGGCCGGGTCACCCGGGGCGGCACGACGACGTGGACGTACCGCACCAGCCACCCCATGGCCACCGAGCTCGCCCAGGTGTCCATCGGGCGCTCCACCGTCGTGCACCGGTCGGGCCCCCACGGCCTGCCCGTGCGGGACGTGGTGCGCACCGCCGACCGGGAGCTGATGGAGCCCTGGCTCCGCAGGACCCCCGGGCACCTGGAGTGGATGGAGCGGAAGGTCGGCCCGTACCCCTTCGAGACGTACGGGGTGCTCGTCGCGGACGCCACCACGGGCTTCGAGCTGGAGACCCAGACCCTCTCGCTCTTCGAGCGCCGCCTCTTCACCGAGCCGGGCTACCCGGAGTGGTACGTCGACTCGGTCATGGTGCACGAGCTGGCCCACCAGTGGTTCGGCGACAGCGTCTCGCCCCGGACCTGGTCCGACCTCTGGCTCAACGAGGGGCACGCCAGCTGGTACGAGGCGCTGTACGCCGAGGAGACAGCGGGCAAGTCCCTGGAGCGGCGCATGAAGGCCGCCTACGCGGCCTCCGACGGGTGGAGGGCCGACGGCGGCCCGCCGGCCGCCCCCGAGCCGCCCTCGCCCGGCCACAAGATCAGTCTCTTCCGGCCCGTGGTCTACGACGGCAGCGCCCTCGTCCTGTACGCGCTCCGCGAGGAGATCGGCACCGAGGCCTTCGAGCGCCTGGAGCGGCGCTGGGTCGCCGACCACCGGGACGGCACCGCCACCACCGCCGACTTCGTCGCCCTGGCCGGCGAGATCGCCGGACGCGACCTCACCGCCTTCTTCCGTGGCTGGCTGTACGAGGCGAAGACCCCGGCCATGCCCGGTCACCCGGACTGGCGCAGCAGCCCGACCGGCGCCGCGCGGACCGCCCCGAAGCCCGGATGACCACCCCCGAACCGGGCTGACAGGCCCCGAAGCCAGGCTGGGACGGTGGGCCCGGCTGGGACGGGCGGGCCCGAAACCGGCTGGGGCGGCGGGCCCGACCGGCTGGGACGACAGGCCCGAAACCCGGATGACGGGCCCCGCCGGGGCGTGTCACCATCTTCAGGTCGGCGACGCGGCCGACGGACCGGGAATCTTCCCGTTCCCTCACGCGTTGTGACGGCATAAGACTCATCGCTCCCCGGCCCGCCGACACCGGCGCCGCCGCGGAAGCAATCGACGTAAGGATCAAATGACCTCCTCTTCTTCCCCTTCCCAGGACGAGCAGAGCTTCGCGGAGACGAGCCGTACCGAGAGCCTTCGGGCCGATGCCCTGATGGAAGAGGACGTCGCCTGGAGCCACGAGATCGACGGAGAGCGGGACGGCGACCAGTTCGACCGCTCCGAGCGCGCGGCCCTGCGCCGTGTCGTGGGCCTCTCCACCGAGCTCGAGGACGTCACCGAGGTCGAGTACCGCCAGCTGCGCCTGGAGCGCGTCGTGCTGGTCGGTGTCTGGACCTCCGGGACCGTCCAGGACGCGGAGAACTCCCTCGCGGAACTCGCGGCCCTCGCCGAGACGGCGGGCGCCCTCGTGCTCGACGGCGTGATCCAGCGCCGTGACAAGCCGGACCCGGCGACCTTCATCGGCTCCGGCAAGGCGCGCGAACTGCGCGACATCGTGGTCGAGACCGGTGCCGACACCGTCGTCTGCGACGGCGAGCTCAGCCCCGGCCAGCTCATCGCCCTCGAAGACGTCGTCAAGGTCAAGGTGGTCGACCGGACCGCCCTGATCCTCGACATCTTCGCCCAGCACGCCAAGTCCCGAGAGGGCAAGGCGCAGGTCGCGCTGGCGCAGATGCAGTACATGCTGCCGCGCCTCCGTGGCTGGGGCCAGTCGCTCTCCCGTCAGATGGGTGGCGGCGGCGGTGGCGGCATGGCCACCCGTGGTCCCGGTGAGACCAAGATCGAGACCGACCGGCGTCGGATCCGCGAGAAGATGGCGAAGATGCGCCGGGAGATCGCGGAGATGAAGACCGGCCGTGACATCAAGCGGCAGGAGCGGCGCCGCAACAAGGTGCCGTCGGTCGCCATCGCCGGCTACACGAACGCCGGAAAGTCCTCCCTGCTCAACCGCCTCACGGGCGCGGGCGTGCTCGTGGAGAACGCGCTGTTCGCCACGCTCGACCCGACCGTCCGCCGGGCGGAGACGCCCACCGGCCGGGTCTACACCCTGGCCGACACCGTCGGCTTCGTCCGGCACCTGCCGCACCACCTGGTCGAGGCGTTCCGCTCCACCATGGAGGAGGTCGGCGACTCCGACCTCATCCTGCACGTGGTGGACGGCTCGCACCCGGCGCCGGAGGAGCAGCTGGCCGCCGTGCGCGAGGTCTTCCGCGACGTCGGCGCGGTGAACGTGCCGGAGATCGTCGTCATCAACAAGGCGGACGCGGCGGACCCGCTGGTGCTCCAGCGACTGCTGCGGATGGAGAAGCACTCCATCGTGGTCTCGGCCCGTTCGGGCCAGGGCATGCAGGAGCTGCTCGCGCTCATCGACTCCGAGCTGCCGCGCCCGCAGGTCGAGCTCGAAGCCCTCGTGCCGTACACGCAGGGTGGTCTCGTCTCGCGGGTGCACGCCGAGGGCGAGGTCCAGTCCGAGGAGCACACCCCGGAGGGCACCCTGCTCAAGGCCCGGGTGCACGAGGAACTGGCGGCGATGCTCGCGCCGTACGTTCCCGCGGCGCACTGACCTGCCGTACGACGAAGGCGCCGGCCTCCTCCCGCGAGGGAGGGGACCGGCGCCTTCTGCCATGTCGGCGGTGCCGTGACGGTGGTGTCGTGCTGCGGTGTCATGACCGTGGCGTGGCGTCATGCCTGCGGTGTCATGACGGTGGCGTCGTCAATGCCTGCGGTGTCATGACGGCGGTGCCGTGACGGGACGGGTCAGCGGGCGTACTTCTTGCTGACCATCTCGTGGGCCGCCTTCGCGCCCCGGCCCAACTGCGGTCCGGCGAGCCAGCCGTTGCTGCCGGCCGGGCCGATCGAGGTGTTCGACACGAGCGCCGTCTTCCCGTTCGGCAGCACCCGGAACCAGCCGCCGCCGGACGAACCCGCGGTCATCGTGCAGCCGATCCGGTACATCACCGGGGTGGCGGGCGCCGTGGTCGCGCGTCGCCCGGTCCAGGCACTTGTGCATGATCACGCCGTTGTACGGGGCGGCCTGCGGGTATCCCCAGGCGCCGATCGTGCCGGACTGCGCGGGCGCGGGAGCGGAGAAGTCGACGGGCAGCGCGGCGCCGACGGTCTCCTCCAGGGACTTGCCGCCCCGCTGCGGCTGCACGTGCAGCACGGCGTAGTCGTACGGCCAGGCCTGGCCGGTGCCACCGGCCTTGATCCACTCACCCGAGGTCACGGCCCAGTCGGCCCAGTACTGGCCGTACGGGTAGATCTCGTGCGCCTGCGCGTTGTTGAGCGCGGAGGGGGACTTGCCCAGGTCGTTGAAGGCCGGGACGAAGGTGATGTTGCGGTACCAGCCGCCCTTCTTGCCCGCGTGGACACAGTGGCCGGCCGTCCAGACCAGGTTGGACCTACCGGGCCGGCGCGGGTCCTTCACGATGGTGCCGGAGCAGACCATGTGGCCCTGCGGCGAGTCGAAGAAGATCTTCCCGACCGGGGCCGCGTTGCGGTGGTACGGGGTCTTCTCGCGCTGCGCCTTGACGGGGCGGGGCGTCGGGTCGGTGCCGCCGCCTCCGGCCTGCGCCGTGATCGTGGGGTCGGGGCTCTTGGCGGACTGCATCCGGGCCGGGTCCCAGAGGCCGTCGATGACCGGGTTGACGAAGTCCTCGGCCTCACGCAGCCAGGTGTTCGTGTCCCAGTTCTTCCACTCGCCGTCCTTCCACTTGTCCAGGTCGACGCCGTGCTTCTTCAGCTTGTCGGCGAGGTCCTTCGTGAGGTCGGCGCCACCGTCCCCGGTGGCCGCGCCGTCGGTGCCCGACGCGGAACTGCTCGCTCCGGCGGCAGGCTTGTCGGCCGCCGGGGTCTCGGTGGGGCCGCAGGCCGTGGCGGTCAGCGCGAGCGCGGTGACCAGGCCGAGAGCGGCGGGTAGGAGTCGTACGGAACGCATGTGGTGAATTCCCCCTGAGATCATTCCGCGCCCGGAGAGCGGCCGCGCTTCCGGCGCGTTCTCGCCTTGACGTTGCCATGGACGCGTCACTTGCGGTGCACAGTATGCCTGTTGGAACAAACGGTCGGGCGAGGGGCGGAACGGGGGCTCTCCGCGTCCTGGGGGAGCCCCCGAGGGCGGGCGGACATGGGGAGAGGCGAGGCCCCGAGGGCCCCGCCTCCCGTCCCGCGCGCCTACTGCCCGGCGTACTTCTTGCTGACCTCGTCGAACATGGCCTTGGCCTCGGGCCCGAAGCGCGGACCCGCGAGCCAACCGGCCGTCGACGGGCCGATCGAGGTGTTCGACACCAGCGCCGGCTTCCCGTCACTGCCCTGGGCGACCCAGCCGCCACCGGACGAACCACCGGTCATCGAGCAGCCGATGCGGTACATCGTCGGCTGCTCCGCCTTCAGGGACAGCCGGCCCGGCTTGTCCTCGCACTGGAACATCCGCTGGCCGTCGAACGGCGGCGCCGCCGGGTAACCGGTCGCCTTCATGGCCGTGATCTTCGGTACCGCGGGCGCGTTGAAGTTCACGGGGAGCGCCGAACCGACGGTCTCCTCCAGGGACTTGGTCGTGCCGCCCTTCTCCGGGGTCACCTTGATGACCGCGAAGTCGTAGGGAGCACCCGCACCGCCCGTGGACGCGCCCTCGGCGATCCACTGGTCGGAGGTCTTGACCCAGTCCGCCCACCACACGCCGTACGGTGCGATCTGCTCCCGCGGCGCCTTCTCGAGGTCGGCCGTCGACAGCGCGGCGTCGTTGTACGAGGGCACGAAGGCGATGTTGCGGTACCAGCCGCCCTTCTTGCCCTTGTGGACGCAGTGGCCGGCCGTCCACACCATGTTGGACTTGCCGGGGTGCGCCGGGTCCTGAACGACCGTGGCCGAGCAGACCATCGAGCCCTCGGGACCGTCGAAGAAGACCTTCCCGGACTCCGGGGCGTTGTCGTGGTACTTCGCCTCCACGGCCTTCGCCCGCACCACGACCGGCGTCGGGTCGGTCACGCCCTCGTCACCCGAGATGTCCTCCTCCTCGACCGGCTTGTCGGGGCGCTCGGCGTCCCGCATCCGGTCCGGGTCCCAGAGGTCCTCGATGATCGGGTTGACGAAGTCCTTGGCCTCACGCAGCCACTTGTCGCGGTCCCAGTTCTTCCACTCGCCGTCCCGCCACTTGTCGACGTCGATCCCGTGTTCCTTCAGGCGGTCCTTCAGGTCCTCCGGAATCTTGATCTTGTCGGCCGGGTTCTGGGCGGTCGCGGGCGAGCTGGGCTTGTCTCCCGCGTTCTCCTCGCTCGGGCCGCAGGCCGTAACGGTGAGCGTCAGCGCCGCGACGGCGGAAGCCGCCGTCAGCAACGGACGAATCGATCGCATCTCGTGATCCCCCTGGGACTACGTCAACTTGTGCATGGACAGCGGCCGCGCCCGTGCGGGCGGCGGCCGACGGCCCCCACTATGCCGGTGCCGGAGGGGACGGTACGCGGCCGGTCGGCGGTTCCGGCCATCGTTCCGTCGTTGCCGTGACGTGATCCGGGACACGCCAAGTTCTTGCCTCCGGCCCGTGATCCTGGGCTGTTCGCGTCGTTGGTACATACGGGGGACACAACGGTGGCGTTCAGGGCGGCCCTTGCGGCGGCTCCGCGACGTCCCGATGTGCAACGCAACTGTTACAGCGGGAGGACACCGAGCCGTGGCCGTGACCGAATCAGCTCCGGCCGTTCCACCGGCCGCGCGGACGCAGACCCGGACGCCCGACGGGCCCGTCACCGGACCGCCCGACGAGCCCGGCGCAGGGACGCACACGCCGACGACCCGGCACACCCCGAACCGAGGCCCCTCGGACCGAGCGGCACCGGCCCAGGGGGCTCCGGCACAGCCGGCCCTGGCCCAGACGGGTCCGGCTCAGACGGGTGCGGCTCAGACGGGTCCGGCTCAGACGGGTGCGGCTCAGACGGGTGCGGCTCAGGGGGGCCTGGCCCAGGCGGCGGGTCCGGCTCAGGAGGGCCTGGCACAGTCGGGCCTGGCCCAGTCGGGTCCGGCCGAGGCGGGTCAGGCTCAGGGGGTTGCGGATCGGGGGGTTGCGGTTCGGGCGGCTTCCGCCCAGGGATCCCCGGACCAGAGTGGTGGTGGCGGGTACGAAGGCATTCTGCGCCGCCAGTCCCTGCGCGAGTCCGCCGCCCGCACCTACGCCCGCTCCCTGCCCATCGTCCCCGTGCGGGCGCGAGGGCTGACCATCGAGGGCGCCGACGGCCGCCGCTACCTGGACTGCCTGTCGGGCGCAGGGACGCTCGCCCTCGGCCACAACCACCCCGTGGTCCTGGAAGCCGTCAAGAAGGTCCTCGACTCCGGGGCCCCGCTCCATGTCCTCGACCTCGCCACCCCCGTCAAGGACGCCTTCACCTCTGAGCTGTTCGCCACCCTGCCGGGCGAACTCGCCGACAACGCCCGCATCCAGTTCTGCGGACCTGCCGGAACGGACGCCGTGGAGGCCGCCCTCAAACTGGTCCGCACCGCCACCGGCCGCAGCGGACTCCTCGCCTTCACCGGCGCCTATCACGGCATGACGTCCGGCGCCCTCGACGCCTCGGGCGGAGCCACCGACGTCCGCGTCACCCGGCTGCCGTACCCGCACTCGTACCGCTGCCCCTACGGCGTCGGCGGCGCCCGCGGCGCCCAACTCGCCGCCCGCTGGACCGAGAGCCTCCTCGACGACCCCAAGAGCGGCGTCACCACCCCCGCCGGAATGATCCTCGAAGCCGTCCAGGGCGAGGGCGGGGTCATCCCCGCGCCCGACGACTGGATGCGCCGGATGCGCCGGATCACCGCCGACCGCTCCATTCCGCTCGTCGTCGACGAGGTCCAGACCGGCGTCGGCCGCACCGGCGCCTTCTGGGCCGTCGAGCACAGCGGCGTTGTGCCCGACGTCATGGTCCTCTCCAAGGCCATCGGCGGCTCCCTTCCCCTCGCCGTCATCGTCTACAGGTCCGAACTCGACGCCTGGGAACCCGGCGCCCACGCCGGCACCTTCCGCGGCAACCAGCTCGCCATGGCCGCCGGCACGGCCACCCTCGCGTACGTCCGCGAGAACGGACTCGCCGAGCGGGCCGGCATCCTCGGCGCCCGCATCCTCGGCCAACTCCGGGGCCTCGCCGCCGCCCACCCCTGCGTCGGCGACGTCCGCGGCCGGGGACTCATGATCGGCGTCGAACTCGTCGACCCCGACGCGGCGGGACCGGACGACCCCGTACCGCCCGCCGCCCCCGCCCTGGCCCTCGCCGTCCAGCAGGAGTGCCTCGCCCGCGGCCTCATCGTCGAACTGGGCGGCCGCCACTCCGCCGTGGTCCGGCTCCTGCCCCCGCTCACGCTCACCGACGAGCAGGCCACCGCCGTCCTGGACCGCTTCGCCGACGCCCTCGCCGCGGCCGAACGGGCCCACATCCCCCAGCTGCCCGCCGCCCGCAGGCCCACGGCCCCCCGGACCGCCCCCGGGCCGTCCCACTGACCCGGGCCGCCCCGGCCCCGCCCCCCAAGGAAGCCCCCGTGAACGCCACGCCCCCCTCCCCGGCACCCGAGACCGAGGCCCCCCTCGCCGTCGAGCAACTCACCTCCCAGGTCCTCGCCTCCACGGCGCTTGATGCCTCCCTGCTGACAACCGACTCCCTCGCCACCGAGGGACTCACCCCCACGGAACCCCCCTCCCACCTCCTCACCCCCGCCCCTCTCCCCGGCTCCGAACCTCTCCACAGCACCGAACCGGACACGACACCCCCCGTCACCACGGCCTCAGGCACCACGGCCGTCGGCACCACGGCCCCCGTCATCACGCCCTGCGGCCCTGCGGCCCCCGTCATCACGCCCTGCGGCCCTGCGGCCGTCGGCACCACGGACTCCGGCACCATGGCCGTCGGCTCCACGGCCTCCGGCTCCACTGGCCTCGGCACCAGCGAGCGCGCTGCCACGGAGCCCGCCGCCACGGAGCCTGCCGCCGCAGCAGCAGCAGCCCGCTCCGCCGACGCCACGGTCCCGCGCCAGCACATCGGCCCGTACGACCCCCGACCGCACCGCACGGCCGCCGGGACCGACTTGCTGAGCGACTCGCACGCCCACCCGCACCGCCCGGCCGGCGCCACCGCCCCGCAGCGGGACACGGCCCCGGCTCCGGACCCGCACCACCCGGCCGGCGCCGACCCCCTGGACGACCCGGACCCGCAGCGCGCCGCCGACGCCGCCGCCGTCGAGAACCTCCTCCGCTGCTGGGTCCGCGAGAAGAACCTGCCGGCCCCGGGCTCCACCACCCTGCGCATCTCCCTCGACGCCAGCGGCACCGCCCTCCTCGTCCCCGTCCGCTACTGGTCGCCCACCGGCTGGCACCGCTTCGGCGCCCCCGCCCTCGAAGGCCTCCCGGCCACGGCCCCCACAGTCGACGCCGTGACCGTGGCCGCCCTGCTCAGCCGGGAGACCGGCCGCCCCGAGGGAACGGAACTCGTCGGCAGGGTCGCCGACTCGGCCCGCCGCACCGCCGACTTCCTCACCGAGCGCCGCCGCTCGCCCCAACCGCACCCGGACGCCGACCTCTTCCTCGCCGCCGAGCAGTCCCTGATGCTCGGCCACCCCCTCCACCCCACGCCCAAGAGCCGCGAAGGCCTCTCCGACGCCGAGGCCCGGCTCTACTCACCCGAACTGCACGGCTCCTTCCCCCTCCACTGGCTCGCCGTCGACTCCTCCGTCCTGGCCTCCGACTCCGGCTGGACCGAACAGGGCCGTCCCGTCAGCGCCGAGCAACTCGCCATCGGCCTCGCCGAAGGGCTCGCGCTCCCCGCCGGAACGGCGCCTCTGCCCGTCCACCCCTGGCAGGCCCGCGAGCTGCTGCACCGCGCCGACATCCGCGACCTCATCGACGCCGGCCTCCTCCACGATCTCGGCCTCCACGGCAGCCCGTGGCACCCCACCTCCTCCGTCCGAACCGTGCACCGCCCCGGCGCCCGGGCCATGCTGAAGCTCTCCCTCGGCCTGCGCATCACCAACTCGCGCCGCGAGAACCTCCGCAAGGAGCTCCACCGCGGCGTCGAGGTCCACCGGCTGCTCCGTACCGGCCTCGTCGACGAATGGCAGGCCGCCCACCCGGGCTTCGACATCGTGCGCGACCCCGCATGGCTCGCCGTCGACACCCCGGACGGCGCCCCCGTCCCCGGCCTCGACCTCATGATTCGCCACAACCCCTTCGGGCCCGGCGACGACGCCGTCTGCATCGCCTCCCTCACCGCCCCCCGGCCCTGGCCGGGAACCGGCGCCATGCGCTCCCGCCTCGCCGATGTCATCGGCCGCCTCTCCGCACGTACCGGCCGTCCCACCACGGCCGTCGCCGCCGAGTGGTTCCTCCGCTACCTCGACCAGGTCGTCCGCCCCGTCCTCTGGCTCGACGGACACGCCGGCATCGCCCTGGAGGCCCACCAGCAGAACACCCTGGTGCTCCTCGACCCCGACGGCTGGCCCGTCGGCGGGCGCTACCGCGACAATCAGGGCTACTACTTCCGCGAGTCCCACCGGAGCGAGCTGGAGAGCCGCCTCCCCGGCATCGGCGCCGCAAGCGACACCTTCGTCTCCGACCAGGTCACCGACGAGCGCTTCGCCTACTACCTGGGCATCAACAACATCCTCGGCCTGATCGGCGCCTTCGGCGCCCAGCACCTCGCCGACGAGCGCGTCCTGCTCGCGGCCCTCCGCAGCTTCCTCACCTCCGCCACCAGCCTCGGCTCACCCCTGCCGCACCGCCTCCTGGAAGCCGCGACCCTCCGCAGCAAGGCCAACCTCCTCACCCGCCTGCACGGCATGGACGAACTCGTCGGACCCGTCGACACCCAGTCCGTCTACGTCACCGTCACCAACCCCCTCCGCGCCTGAGCCCGCCTTCGAAGAACCCACGCCCCGACCGCACCGCCGAGAGGAGAGCGACACCGTGTCACCCACCCGCCCACCGGCCGACCCGCCCGGTGACGACACCCTCGACCTGAGGCTCGACGAACTCGTCACCCTCCTCGAAGGCGGTCACATCGACGCCGAACTCCTCGACGGCGACCTGCTGGACTCCGTCGCCTCCTGGAACCCGGTCCACACGGCCGTCGGCGTCTTCCAGCTCGTCCCCGTGCGGCTCGACCGCGACCTGCCGGTCGTCGCCCGATGGATGAACGACCCCGCCGTCGCCGCCTTCTGGGAACTGGCCGGACCCGAGACCGTGACCGCCGAGCACATCCGTACCCAACTTGAGGGCGACGGCCGCAGCGTCCCCTGCCTCGGAGTGCTCGACGCCACGCCCATGAGCTACTTCGAGATCTACCGCGCCGACCTCGACCCGCTCGCCCGGCACTACCCGGCGCGCCCCCACGACACCGGTATCCATCTGCTGATCGGAGGCGTCACCGACCGGGGCCGCGGCGTCGGCAGCACACTGCTGCGCGCCGTCGCCGATCTCGTCCTCGACCACCGTCCCCGCTGTACCCGCGTCGTCGCCGAACCCGACATCCGTAACACCCCCTCCGTCTCTGCCTTCCTCAGCGGCGGCTTCCGCTTCGCGGCGGAAGTCGACCTCCCTGACAAGCGAGCGGCGCTCATGATGCGTGACCGCGCCCTCCGTCACGTTCTGTGAACAACCCTCTGTCTTCTATACACCGCCCGACCCACAGCGGTTCCCACTCCGAGGAGTCCTCGTGTCGATGTCCCCTGCACCCCACGACTCCGCACAGCCCACCCACTCCGCCACAGCTCCCGCCCCTGCCCCAGGGGCGGCGGCACCGGCGCCGGCATCCGCACCGCCCACGTCCCCCGAGCTGCTCGCACCGCCTGAGCTGCACGCACCACCTGAGCTGCTCGCACCGCCCGAGCTGAACGCCGCCGCCTGGACCAAGGCCTCCTCCCGGCTCCTCGCCAAGGCCCTCGCCGAGTTCGCCTACGAGGAGATCGTCGAACCCACGCCGGTCGCGGACGAACCGGACCTCCACGCCCTGCGGCTCGACGACGGCAGCACCCTCACCTTCCGTGCCCGCCGGGGCGCCTACGGCAGCTGGTACGTCGCCGCCGACTCGATCGCCCACGAGGGCCGGCCCATGACCGACGTCCTCGACTTCCTGGTCCGCGCCCGCCGCCTCCTCCAGCTCGACGGCGCGACCCTCGGCCACCTCATCCGCGAGCTCTCCGCCACCCTCGCCGCCGACGCCCGCCTCGACCACACCGCCCTCCCCGCCGCCCGGCTCGCCGACCTCTCCTACGCCGAGCTCGAAGGGCACCAGACCGGCCACCCCTGGCTCGTCCTCAACAAGGGCCGCATCGGTTTCTCCGCCACCGACGCCGCACACTGGGCCCCCGAGGCCCGCCGGGCCACCCGGCTGCCCTGGATCGCCGTCAGCAACCGCCTCGCCGCCTACCGGGGCGTGTCCGGGCTCGGCACTCCCGACCGTCTCTACGCCCAGGAGCTCGACCCCGAGGTCCACGAGGCGTTCCGCGCCGAACTGACCGCCCGCGGTCACGAACCCGACGGCTATCTCCTGCTGCCCGTCCACCCCTGGCAGTGGGACGAGATCCTGCTTCCGCTCTACGCCCCGGCCATCGCCGCCGGGACCGTCGTCCCGCTCTCCGCGGACGGCGACCTCCGGCTGCCGCAGCAGTCGGTCCGTACCTTCCTCAACACCAGCCGCCCCGACCGGCACACCGTCAAACTCCCGCTGTCCGTGCTCAACACCCTTGTCTGGCGCGGCCTGCCCACCGAACGCACCCTCGCCGCCCCGGCCGTCACCGCCTGGGTGCACGGCCTCCGTGACGGCGACCCGTTCCTGCGGGACGAGTGCGGGGTGATCCTCCTCGGCGAGGTCGCCTCCGTCACCGTCGAGCACCCCCTGTACGACCGGCTGCCCGAAGTCCCGTACCAGTACAAGGAACTCCTCGGCGCGATCTGGCGCGAACCGCTGCGGCTGCCCCCGGGCGAGCGGGCCCGCACGCTCGCCTCCCTGCTCCACACCGACCCCCAGGGGCGGGCCTTCGCCGCCGAACTCGTCGAGCGCTCCGGGCTCGCCCCGGCCGTCTGGCTCCAGCACCTCTTCGCCGCGCTGCTGCCCCCGCTGCTGCACTTCCTCTACCGCTACGGCACGGTCTTCTCCCCGCACGGCGAGAACGCCATCGTCGTCTACGACGGAGAGGACGTCCCCGTACGCCTGGCGATCAAGGACTTCGTCGACGACGTGAACATCAGCGCCCAGCCGCTTCCCGAGCACGACACCCTGCCGGACGACGTACGCGCCGTCCTCCTGACCGAGGAGCCCGACTTCCTCGTCCAGTTCATCCATTCGGGGCTCTTCGTCGGCGTCTTCCGCTATCTGGCACCGCTCTGCGAGCAGCAACTCGGTGTGCCGGAAGAGGACTTCTGGGCCCTCGTCCGCGCGGAGATCCTGCGTCACCAGGCCCGCTTCCCCGAGCTGAAGGAACGGTTCGAGCTCTTCGACCTCCTCACCCCCCGGATCGAGCGGCTCTGCCTCAACCGCAACCGTCTGCACCTGGACGGCTACCGGGACCGCCCCGAGCGACCCCACGCGGCCGTCCACGGGACCGTGCCCAACCCGCTCGCGTGACACGCGCGCGTGCCTCGGCTGTCAGTGGCGCCCCGTAGGGTGGAAGGGCTATGACGAAGCCATCCCTCCCCGACCTCCTCCACGCCGCCGTCACCGCCGTCGGCGGCACGGAGCGACCCGGCCAGGTCACCATGGCCGAGGCCGTGGCCGAGGCCATCGACGACAATTCCCACCTCCTCGTCCAGGCCGGCACCGGCACGGGCAAGTCGCTCGGCTACCTGGTGCCGGCGCTGGCCCAGGGCGAGCGGGTGGTGGTGGCCACGGCCACCCTGGCGCTCCAGCGCCAGCTCGTCGAGCGTGACCTCCCGCGGACGGTCGACGCGCTGCATCCGCAGCTGCGCCGCCGTCCCCAGTTCGCCATGCTCAAGGGCCGGTCGAACTACCTCTGTCTGCACCGGCTCCACGAAGGGGTCCCGCAGGACGAGGAGGACGGTCTCTTCGACCCCTTCGAGGCGGCCGCGCCCACCAGCAAGCTGGGCCAGGACCTGATGCGGCTCCGGGACTGGTCGGACGAGACGGAGACCGGAGACCGGGACGACCTGACGCCCGGTGTCTCCGACAAGGCCTGGGCGCAGGTCTCGGTCTCCTCCCGGGAGTGCCTCGGAGCGAGCAAGTGCGCGTACGGTCCGGAGTGCTTCGCCGAGTCGGCCCGCGAGCGGGCCAAGCTCGCCGATGTCGTCGTGACCAACCACGCCCTCCTCGCGATCGACGCCATCGAGGGTGCCCCGGTGCTTCCGCAGCACGAGGTGCTGATCGTCGACGAGGCCCATGAGCTGGTCTCCCGGGTCACCGGGGTGGCCACGGGCGAGCTCACTCCCGGCCAGGTCAACCGTGCCGTGCGCCGGTCCGCGAAGCTGGTCGACGAGAAGGTCGCCGATCAGCTGCAGACCGCCGCCGAGGGCTTCGAGCGGGTCATGGAGCTGGCTCTGCCGGGGCGCCTGGAGGAGATCCCTGAGGACCTCGCGTATGCCCTGATGGCGCTGCGTGATGCCGCCCGCGCGGTGATCACGGCCCTGGGCTCCACCCGCGACCGGTCCGTGCAGGACGAGGACGCGGTGCGCAAGCAGGCCATGGCCTCCGTGGAGAGCGTCCACGGTGTCGCGGAGCGCATCACCCAGGGCTCGGAGTACGACGTCGTCTGGTACGAGCGTCACGACCGTTTCGGGGCCTCGGTGCGGGTCGCCCCGCTCACCGTCTCGGGTCTGCTGCGGGAGAAGCTGTTCACGGAGCGGTCCGTGGTCCTGGCCTCCGCGACGCTCAAGCTGGGCGGCGACTTCAACGGCGTCGGTGCCTCGCTGGGTCTCGCGCCGGAGGGCACCACCGGTGACGACCTGCCCGTCTGGAAGGGGATCGACGTCGGCTCCCCGTTCGACTACCCCAGGCAGGGCATCCTCTACGTCGCCAAGCACCTCTCCCGCCCCGCGCGGGACGGGGACCGGGGCGACATGCTCGACGAGCTGACCGAGCTGATGCAGGCGGCCGGCGGCCGGACCCTCGGTCTGTTCTCCTCGATGCGTGCGGCGCAGCAGGCGGCGGAGGAGCTTCGGATCCGGGTCCCGGAGCTGCCGATCCTGCTCCAGGGCGAGGACACGCTCGGTGAGCTGATCAAGAACTTCGCGGCCGACCCGAAGACCTGTCTCTTCGGCACGCTGTCGCTCTGGCAGGGCGTGGACGTCCCCGGGGCCAGCTGTCAGCTGGTCGTCATGGACAAGATCCCGTTCCCGCGCCCGGACGATCCGCTGATGAGCGCCCGGCAGAAGGCCGTCGAGGAGGCCGGGGGCAATGGCTTCATGGCGGTCGCGGCGACCCACGCGGCCCTGCTCATGGCGCAGGGTGCAGGTCGGCTCGTCCGGGCCACGGGCGATCGGGGTGTCGTGGCGGTTCTCGACCCCCGGCTGGCGACGGCCCGGTACGGCAGCTATCTGAAGGCCTCGCTGCCCGACTTCTGGTACACGACCGACCGCAACCAGGTGCGGAAGTCGCTGGCGGCGATCGACGCCGTGTCCAAGGCGGCGGAGGCCTGAGGTTCCACCCTGCCGAGCCCCGGGCGCGCCGGGGCTCGGCGGTAGGGCACGGCAGGGCCCCGGGACCGGCGCAGTGGGTCCCGGGGCCCGGTCAGAGCCGGCGAGGTGAGTCAGACCCGCCGCAGCACCGCCACGACCTTTCCGAGGATGGTCGCCTCGTCGCCGGGGATCGGCTGGTACGCCGCGTTGTGCGGGAGCAGCCAGACGTGGCCGTCCTCGCGCTTGAAGCGCTTGACCGTGGCCTCGCCGTCCAGCATGGCCGCGACGATGTCGCCGTTCTCCGCGACCGGCTGACGGCGGACGGTGACCCAGTCGCCGTCACAGATGGCGGCCTCGATCATCGAGTCGCCGACGACCTTGAGGACGAACAGCTCGCCGTCACCGACAAGCTGCCGGGGGAGAGGGAAGACGTCCTCGACGGACTCCTCGGCGAGGATCGGGCCACCGGCCGCGATCCGGCCGACCAGCGGCACGTACGACGCGGCGGGCTTGCCCGTGGTGTCCGTCGGCTGGGTGCTGGGCTGGTCGGAGCCGCGCACCTCGTACGCCCGGGGGCGGTGCGGGTCCCGGCGGAGGAAGCCCTTGCGCTCGAGCGCCATGAGCTGGTGCGCCACGGAGGACGTGCTGGACAGGCCGACGGCCTGCCCGATCTCGCGCATCGACGGCGGGTAGCCGCGCCGCTGGACCGAGTCGCGGATGACTTCGATGACCCTGCGCTGCCGGTCGGTGAGCCCGGAGCTGTCGGCTCGGATGCCTGGAGGTCGCCCGGGGAGGGCGCGGGCGGGTCGCCCGGGCTCCTCACCGTTCATGCTTGTGTCGTTCATGGCGTGCACCGGCTCGAGTCGGCCCTGGGAGCGGTCCTGGGCGGTGATGGTGGCACTGTCTGCGGTGGTGGTCACGTCGTCGGCCCCTCTCGAATGGTCTCCCTGGCTGGCACAACGGTAGTGGCTTTCGAAAGGTTGCGCCAAACACACGTTCGAGTGAAAATTCGCAGATTGCCTTACGCCTGTACGCATGCGGGTGTATGAGCACTCTCGCGCCGCCGCCCCGATTCGGACGTCACGGTAGCCTTCGCCGCCGGGTCGCGCGCGGTGCACCCTCTCAGTGTCGCACCCGGAGGGGCTGAATCGCGGGAGCGGACGCGCCGCGACACGCGGAACGCCCGGAATCGCCGCCAACCCAAGATCTAGTGGTTGGATGGCATCGGCCACCCAGGGGTAGTGGTCCCCGGTCTCCCGGGGGTGCCCACATCGCCTATGCTGGTGGTCGCTTCGCAGGGCCTTGACGGTCGGGCGAGGTTCACCAGTCGTGCCGTGAGGGAGGGTCGGAACCAATGCACTGCCCCTTCTGCAGGCACCCCGACAGCCGTGTCGTCGACAGTCGCACCACCGACGACGGGACGTCGATCCGGCGTCGTCGCCAGTGCCCCGACTGCTCCCGTCGTTTCACGACGGTGGAGACGTGCTCGCTCATGGTGGTGAAGCGGTCAGGTGTCACCGAGCCCTTCAGCCGTACCAAGGTCATCTCCGGCGTACGCAAGGCGTGCCAGGGGCGACCGGTCACCGAGGACGCCCTCGCCAAGCTCGGCCAGCGGGTCGAGGAGGCGGTGCGCGCCACCGGCAGCGCCGAGCTGACCACCCATGACGTGGGTCTGGCCATTCTCGGCCCGTTGCAGGAGCTCGACCTCGTCGCGTACCTGCGCTTCGCGTCCGTGTACAAGGCTTTCGACAGCCTCGAAGACTTCGAGGCCGCCATCGCGGAACTCCGCGTGCGGCCTCCCGCTGAGAACCGCAGGACCGGTGCGACCCCCGAGGTCCCCGTTCCCGCCACCGCCGCCGACTGACCGGCGGTCCGGGCCCCGCGCCCGGCGACCGGCCGCCGAGCGGCCTGGCAGACGTGCCCCGAGCGACCCCCCGTGGCGCTCGTGGCAGCAGTACAGAACGACGTACAGAAGACGGTGCCCTGGGACTATCTGGGCGCCAAAGTGTGTTTTGCCCGTATATGGGAGGCGGCATGACAGAGACGGCGAGCGGTCCGGCACGTGGTTCTCGTTCCAAGGGAGCGAAGGCGACGAGCAAGGGCCTGCGCATCGAGCGCATCCACACCACCCCCGGCGTGCATCCGTACGACGAGGTGGCGTGGGAGCGCCGTGACGTCGTCATGACCAACTGGCGCGACGGCTCGATCAACTTCGAGCAGCGTGGCGTCGAGTTCCCCGACTTCTGGTCGGTGAACGCGGTCAACATCGTCACCAGCAAGTACTTCCGCGGGGCGGTCGGCACCCCGCAGCGCGAGACCGGTCTCAAGCAGCTCATCGACCGGATCGTGAAGACCTACACGAAGGCCGGCGAGGAGTACGGCTACTTCGCCTCGCCCGCCGACGCCGAGATCTTCGAGCACGAGCTGGCCTACGCGCTCCTGCACCAGATCTTCAGCTTCAACTCGCCGGTCTGGTTCAACGTCGGCACGCCCCAGCCTCAGCAGGTCTCCGCCTGCTTCATCCTGTCCGTCGACGACTCCATGGAGTCCATCCTCGACTGGTACAAGGAAGAGGGCATGATCTTCAAGGGCGGCTCCGGCGCCGGCCTGAACCTCTCCCGCATCCGCTCCTCCAAGGAGCTGCTCTCCTCCGGCGGCAACGCCTCCGGCCCGGTCTCGTTCATGCGCGGCGCCGACGCGTCCGCCGGAACGATCAAGTCGGGCGGCGCGACCCGCCGCGCGGCCAAGATGGTCATCCTCGACGTCAACCACCCCGACATCGAGGACTTCATCGAGACCAAGGTCAAGGAGGAGGAGAAGATCCGCGCCCTCCGCGACGCGGGCTTCGACATGGACCTGGGCGGCGACGACATCACGTCCGTCCAGTACCAGAACGCCAACAACTCCGTCCGCGTGAACGACACGTTCATGAAGGCCGTCGAGTCCGGCGGGAAGTTCGGCCTCACCTCCCGGATGACCGGCGAGGTCATCGAGGAGGTCGACGCCAAGTCGCTCTTCCGCAAGATGGCCGAGGCCGCGTGGGCCTGCGCCGACCCGGGCATCCAGTACGACGACACGATCAACCACTGGCACACCTGCCCCGAGTCCGGCCGCATCAACGGCTCGAACCCGTGCAGCGAGTACATGCACCTGGACAACACGTCCTGCAACCTCGCCTCGCTGAACCTGATGAAGTTCCTCAAGGACGACGGCAAGGGCAACCAGTCCTTCGAGATCGAGCGCTTCGCCAAGGTCGTCGAGCTCGTCATCACCGCGATGGACATCTCCATCTGCTTCGCCGACTTCCCCACCCAGAAGATCGGCGAGAACACCCGCGCCTACCGTCAGCTCGGCATCGGCTACGCCAACCTCGGCGCCCTGCTGATGGCGACCGGCCACGCGTACGACTCCGACGGCGGCCGCGCCCTCGCCGGTGCCATCACCTCCCTGATGACCGGCACCTCGTACAAGCGCTCCGCCGAGCTCGCCGCGGTCGTCGGCGCGTACGACGGCTACGCCCGCAACGCCGAGCCGCACCAGCGCGTCATGCAGCAGCACGCCGACGAGAACACCAAGGCCGTCCGCACGGACGACCTGGACTCGCCGATCTGGGCCGCCGCCACGGAAGCCTGGCAGGACGTGATCCGCCTCGGCGCCAAGAACGGCTTCCGCAACGCCCAGGCCTCGGTCATCGCCCCGACCGGCACCATCGGTCTCGCGATGTCCTGCGACACCACCGGCCTCGAGCCCGACCTCGCCCTGGTCAAGTTCAAGAAGCTCGTCGGCGGCGGCTCGATGCAGATCGTCAACGGCACCGTCCCGCAGGCCCTGCGCCGCCTGGGCTACCAGGAGGAGCAGATCGAGGCGATCGTCGCCCACATCGCCGAGAACGGCAATGTGATCGACGCCCCCGGTCTGAAGGCCGAGCACTACGAGGTCTTCGACTGCGCCATGGGCGAGCGCTCCATCTCCGCGATGGGCCACGTCCGCATGATGGCCGCCATCCAGCCGTGGATCTCGGGCGCCCTCTCCAAGACCGTGAACCTGCCGGAGACGGCCACGGTCGAGGACGTCGAAGAGGTCTACTACGAGGCCTGGAAGATGGGCGTCAAGGCGCTCGCCATCTACCGCGACAACTGCAAGGTCGGCCAGCCCCTCTCCGCCAAGAAGAAGGAGGAGGAGAAGGTCGAGGTCACCGCGAAGACCGAGGCGACGATCCGCGAGGCCGTCGAGAAGGTCGTCGAGTACCGCCCGGTCCGCAAGCGTCTGCCCAAGGGCCGCCCGGGGATCACCACCTCCTTCACCGTCGGTGGCGCCGAGGGCTACATGACCGCCAACTCCTACCCGGACGACGGTCTCGGCGAGGTCTTCCTCAAGATGTCCAAGCAGGGTTCGACGCTCGCCGGCATGATGGACGCCTTCTCCATCGCCGTCTCCGTCGGTCTGCAGTACGGCGTCCCGCTGGAGACGTACGTCTCGAAGTTCACCAACATGCGCTTCGAGCCGGCCGGCATGACGGACGACCCGGACGTGCGGATGGCGCAGTCGATCGTCGACTACATCTTCCGCCGCCTGGCGCTGGACTTCCTGCCCTTCGAGACCCGCTCCGCGCTCGGCATCCACTCGGCCGAGGAGCGTCAGCGCCACCTGGACACCGGCTCGTACGAGCAGTCCGAGGTGGACGAGGTCGACGTCGAGGCGCTGGCCCAGTCCGCGCCCCGCGCCCAGGAGCTGAAGGCCGTCGCGGCCCCGGCCCCGAAGATCGAGGTCCCGGCCCCGAAGCAGGCGCACACCTCGGCCGAGCTCGTCGAGATGCAGCTCGGCATCAGCGCCGACGCCCCGCTCTGCTTCTCCTGCGGGACGAAGATGCAGCGCGCCGGCTCCTGCTACATCTGCGAGGGCTGCGGCTCGACCAGCGGCTGCAGCTGACATCGAGTAGGTGCTTCATGAAGGGGACCGGCCTCGTGCCGGTCCCCTTTGCCGTGTCCCGGAGAGTGCGTCGGGCTTCAGGGGCGTACGGAGCCTCCAGGCGCGTACGGAGCCTTCAGACGCGTATGGAACCCAGCACGGTGCCGAACTCCTGGGGGTCGGCGTCGAAGCCGTGGCTGATCGGCCGGTACTTCCAGCCGTCGGCGCCGTACCGGGTGAACTCCACGACCGTCGCCGCGAGGGCGTCCGGCACGTCCGCGAAGTCGTGGACCAGCAGGTCCGTGTAGCCCTCACGGACCCGTATGCCCGTGTTCGCCACTTCGCTGAAGGAGCGGCGCCCGCCGCCCTGCTGTATGGCGACGCCGACGACCACGCGCGCGTACCGCGGTGCCAGGCGGTCGAGCTCCAGGGTCATGGCCTCGTCGTAGCCGAATCCCTGGCCCGTACGGCTGTCCCGGTGGAGCGTGATCGTGCCGTCGGGGGACCGGCTGCCGAAGTGCACCAGCTGGACCGGGGCTCCGTGCGGATCGTCCGCGTCGAAGACGCCGGCGACGATGTCCAGGTCGTGGGCCGGTGCGCCGGCCGGGGCAGGGTCCCACCTGAGCGTGACCTCGACCCGGCCCACCCCTTTGTTGAGTCCGCTCATGGTGCTTCCCCTCTCCGCGTGCGCCCCCGCGCACGCCTCGCGTCGAACCGTCCATCCGCTCAAAAGCCCTTGGTCGTGGGCCGATTGCTCATGGTGTCATGGGGCTACGACAGTGGACCCGGGGGTTGAGGGGGAGAACGGTTTGTGGAGTGGTGAGGAGCTGGATCTCGACGCATATCTGGCTCGAATCGGATACGAGTCCGAGCGGGACGGGGAACTCGTGCCCGATCTGCGGACATTGACGGCCCTTCACCGGGCACACGTCCGAGCGGTGCCCTTCGAGAATCTCGACGTCGCCCTGGGGCGACCTGTTCCGCTTGATGTGAAGAGCCTTCAGGCCAAGCTCGTCGAGCGGCGCCGTGGAGGCTACTGCTACGAGCAGAACTCCCTGTTCGCCGCCGTGCTCGAACGGATCGGTTTCACGGTGACCGGGCGCGGGGCGCGGAACCGTTCGCGGGGCGCGGTGCTGCCACCCGTCACGCACGCGCTTCTCGTCGTCGCGATCGAGGGCGAACAGTGGCTCGCCGACGTGGGGTTCGGCTGGCAGGGACCGTTGGAGCCGGTGCCCCTGCGGGACGGGGCGCGCGTCGAGCAGAGCGGCTGGACGTTCGGGATGGTCGTGGAGGACGAGGGCATCCACGTACTGCGGTCCCTGCGTCCACAGGGGTGGACCGACCTGTACGCCTTCTCCCCGCAGACCCTCTACCCGGGCGATTTCACCGTCATGAACCACTACAGCTCCAGCCATCCGCAGTCGCGTTTCCTCGGCCAGGTCGTGGCCCAGCGGCCGGGGGCGGACGAACGCAGGGCGCTGGTGCGCGACACGCTGTCGACGGTCCGGACGGACGGCGTCGTCGAGGAACGTGCCGTACCCGTGAACGAGTTGGTCGCGACGCTGGAGAGCCGGTTCGGAATCGAACTGGACGAGGAGGAGCGCGCGGGACTCGAGCGCATGCACCCGGCGGGACCCTGACAGGGTCTGCCGGGGCGGTCTCCGGGCCCGTACGATGGCGCGGTGCTGGTCAAGTGGATTCGCTGCACCGTGATGGACCGTCGTGGGTTCGAGCGGGGGCAGCGGAAATGGGCGGGGCTGCTCGGTGAGCCGGGGTTCCGGGGACAGGGCGGCGGGTGGAGCCGGGCTCGGCCGGACGTCGCCCATGTCTTCGGCTTCTGGGAGAGCCGGGCCTTCTACGACTCGTTCATGGCGCGCTCGCATGACCGCCTGGCGGCCGCGCAGATGGGCACGTACAAAGACATCCAGGTCAAGCTGTTCGACCACCGCTTCGACGTGAAGACCGGGTTCGAGCCGAAGTTCTCCGACGCCGACGTGGCGAGGGTGGCGCACTGCCGTGTCCACGAGGACCGTGCCGAGCACTTCGCGTTGATGCAGGAGAAGGTGTGGAACCCGGCGATGGCCGGGTCCCCGGGCATGCTGCGAGGGCTGTTCGGCGAGGCGCCCGGCAGCGAGTTCCTGGTGCTGTCGATGTGGCAGTCCGCCGCCGAGCACGGGAAGTACCGGGCGGAGCGGATCGAGCGGCTCGGACTCCGGGCCAGGACCGCGGCCGATGTGGCGGCCCTGGCCGGGGACGTGGTGCAGCTCGAGCCGGCCTGGACGGTGTGAGCGGGCCCGGTCGGCCGGGACGGTCTGAGGGGCTCGGGTCGGCTGTGCGAGTGGTGTGAGCTGGCCAGGGTCGGCTGTACGGGCGGTGCGAGCGGGCTCGGGTCGGCTGTTGGAAAGGTGTGAGCGGAGCCGGGTCGGCCGCCCGCATGGCCTGCGTGGTCCTGAGGTGCCTGGCGCGTCGAGGTCGGGAAGGGCTAGGCCGGGACGTACGCGCCCGCTTCGACCCCGGCCAGAACCGCGCGTGCCGCCTGGTCCGCGAGCGCGCCGTCGATCGGCTCGCGGGTGATGAAGAGCCGCATGAACAGGGGGGCCGAGACCGCCTGGACGACCGCGCCCGCGTCGGTGCCCGGCGGCGCCTCGCCCCGGGCGACGCCCCGGGTCACGACGACCTCGCAGCGCCGGAAGCGCTCGGCGTAGAAGGTGTGCAGGGCCTCCGCCGCCCGCGGGGACTGGAACGCGGCGCCGATGAACGCGGTGGGGGCCGCACCCGCGGCGGGATCGCCGAAGGCGTCGACGACCTCGTGCGCGAGCGCGCGCAGATCTCCGGAGAGGCTCCCGGTGTCCGGTGGCGTCCAGGCGTCCTCGTTCGCCAGGTCGAGAGCGTCGGCGAGGAGGCCTTCGACGCTGCCCCAGCGGCGGTAGAGCGTCGTCTTGTGGACGCCCGAGTGCTCCGCGACGTACTCCACGGTCAGGGCGGGATAGCCGTGCTCGGACAGGCCGGTCAGGACGGCGTCGCGGACGGCCGCCCGGGTGCGGGCGGTCCGGCCGCCGGGGCGGGTGCTGCCGGGCGCCGGGGTCGGGCGCTCCTCGATCGAGTCGTTCAATTGCTACTCCCGTTGCGTTAGTGGGTCGAGTCTGCCACACTCGAATTAACGCAATCGAAGTTGCGTTTGACGGTCCACTCCTGGAGGCGCCCTTGCCTACTCAGATCTCACTGCACGACGTCGTCGTGTCCCGTGGTGAACGACTGCTTCTCGATCAGGTCTCGCTCTCCGTGCGCCCCGGGGAGCGGATCGGGATCGTGGGGGAGAACGGTGCGGGGAAGTCGACTCTGCTGCGGCTCCTCGCCGGGGCGGAGCAGCCCGACGAGGGCAGTGTCGTCACCGTCGCCGAAGGTGGTCTGCGGATGCTCGCCCAGACGCCTGACCTGCCTTTCGGCGCCACCGTCGGCGACGCCATCGACGCCGCGCTCGCCGAGCTCCGCGCCATGGAACGGCGCCTTCGCACACTGGAATCCCGACTCGACGCGGCGGACGAGACGGTGCTCGACGCATACGGCGAGCTCCTCACCACCTACGAACTGCGCGGCGGGTACGAGGCCGACGCGCGGGTCGACAAGGCGCTTTACGGACTCGGCCTCGCCCACACAGGTCGCGAGCGGATACTCGGCAGTCTCTCCGGCGGAGAGCTGGCCCGGCTCGGCATCGCCTGCGCGGTCGCGGCCGGCCCCGAAGTGCTCCTCCTCGACGAACCCACCAACCACCTCGACGCTCAGGCGCTCGACTGGCTGGAGGGCGCCCTCCTCGCGCACCGCGGGACCGTCGTGGCCGTCTCCCACGACCGGACCTTCCTGGAGCGCGTCGCCACCGCGATCGTCGAGGTGGACGCCGACCGGCGCGCGCTCGTGCGGTACGGAGAGGGATACGCCGGCTACCGCGCGGCACGAGCGGCCGCGCGCCGACGCTGGGAGGAGGCCTACGAGGAGTGGTGCGAGGAGACGGCGCGGCTGGACGCCTACGCCGCGACCACGGCGCACGGGGTCGCACCCGGGAGGGAGATGAAGGACAACAACAAAATGGCCTTCGACCGGGCTGCGGGCCGTGTCCAGGCCTCGGTCTCGGGGCGCGTCAGCAACGCCCGGGAGCGCCTGAGACGACTCCGCGAGGAGCCCGTGCCCCAGCCGCCTCCGCCCCTCTCCTTCTCCGCCAGGCCCCAGGCGGGCGGAGCCGAAGGAGCGCTCGTCACCCTGACCGGAGTGCGGGTCGCGGACCGTCTCTCCGTGGACGCGCTCACCGTGCGGGCGGGCGAGAGGCTGCTCGTCCACGGCGGCAACGGCGCGGGGAAGTCCACGCTGCTGCGGGTCATGGCAGGGGTGGTCGACGCCGACGAGGGGGATGTCCGGCGCGCCGGACGGATCGGACACCTGGCCCAGGACGTGAAGGTCAGGCGCCCGGAGGAGCGGCTGCTGGCCTGCTTCGGACGCGGGCTCGCCCTCGCCGAGGACGAGCGTGCCGAACTGCTCCTCTCATACGGACTGTTCCGCCCGGCCGACCTGACCGTGCCGGTGGGCGGTCTCTCCGCGGGCCAGCTCCGCCGGCTGGCGCTCGCACGGCTGCTGGCCCGGCCCGCCGACCTCCTTCTGCTCGACGAGCCGGGCAACCACCTGGCCCTGGGGCTCGTGGAAGAGCTGGAAGCGGCGCTGGAGCAGTGGACCGGAGCCCTTGTCGTGGTCTCGCACGACCGTGCGCTGCGCCGCCGTTTCACCGGGCACATACGCCGGATGGACTCCGGACGCCTCCTCGGTTGAGCCCGCTCAGGACCGGCGATCTAGGGTCGAGGTATGGCACGACCGCGGCGCATCGTTCTCGTACGGCACGGAGAGTCCGAGGGCAATGTCGATGACACGGTGTACGAACGGGAGCCCGACCACGCCCTGCGGCTCACGGAGACCGGGTGGCGGCAGGCCGAGGAGACGGGGGAGCGGCTGCGGGAACTCTTCGGGGACGAGGCGGTGAGCGTCTACGTCTCGCCGTACCGCCGCACCCACGAGACCCTCCGTGCCTTCCGGCTGCCTCCGGAGCAGGTCAGGGTGCGCGAGGAGCCCCGGCTGCGGGAGCAGGACTGGGGCAACTGGCAGGAGCGGGAGGACGTACGACTGCAGAAGGCCTATCGGGACGCGTACGGGCACTTCTTCTACCGCTTCGCCCAGGGCGAGTCGGGGGCGGACGTGTACGACAGGGTCGGGGCGTTCCTGGAGAGCCTCTACCGCAGTTTCGAGGCGCCCGACCATCCGCCCAACGTCCTGATCGTCACCCACGGGCTGACCATGCGGCTGTTCTGCATGCGCTGGTTCCACTGGACGGTCGCGGACTTCGAGTCGCTGTCGAACCCCGGCAACGCCGAGACCCGCATGCTCCTGCTCGACGCGGACGGGCGATACCGACTGGACAGGCCGTTCGAACGCTGGCGTACCCCGGAACCGTACGGGCCTACCGGATAGAGTGGCAGACCGATGACCGCTGACTCCTCATTCGACCGGCGCTTCGACCGCGCCCTGGCCAGCCTGCGCGGGCTGTCCGTGGGAGACGCCCTGGGCTCCCAGTTCTTCGTACCCGCCAACTATCCCCTGCTGAAGCGGCGCGAGCTGCCCGACGGCCCCTGGCAGTGGACCGACGACACCGAGATGGCCTGCTCCGTCCTGGCCGTCCTCGCGCGCCACGAACGGATCGACCAGGACGCCCTGGCCATGTCCTTCGCTCGGCACCACGACTTCGACCGGGGCTACGGCCCCGCGGTCAACCGCATGCTCCGGCTCATCCGGGAAGGGGGCGACTGGCGGGAGCTGGCCGCTGCGCTCTTCCAGGGGCAGGGCTCCTGGGGCAACGGTGCAGCGATGCGGATCGCGCCGCTCGGAGCCTGGTACGCGGACGACCCGGAGCAGGCGACGCACCAGGCCGAGATCTCCGCCTACCCGACCCACCAGCACCGTGAGGCCGTGGTGGGTGCCATGGCCGTCGCCGCCGCGGCCGCCCTGGCCGCCGACCCGGCCGGGCCGCCCACTCCGGAGGCTCTGCTCGACGGAGTCGTCGCCCTGGTGCCGCGCAGCGCCGTCGGAGCGGGGCTGCGCCGGGCGCGCGACATGCTCGACTACGGCGACGCGGGCACGGTCGCCGCGGTCCTCGGCAGCGGCCGGCGGACGAGTGCGCACGACACGGTTCCGTTCGCGCTCTGGTCGGCGGCGCGTGGTCTCGGTGACTTCGAGCAGGTGTTCTGGACGACCGCCCAGGTCGGTGGTGATGTCGACACGACCTGCGCCATCGCCGGAGGCGTCGTGGCCGCGGCGGCGACCGGTGCGCCGCCGGCGGAGTGGCTGCGTCAGACCGAGGAGCTGCCGGACTGGGTTCCGGTCCAGACGGCCTGAGACGGCACGACGGCCCCTGAACCCCGGAAGGGTTTCAGGGGCCGTCGGCGCGTTCTCAGGCCACCGGCCCGGCGGCCTCCGCCCGGCCGCTGAGCGCTTCCAGGTCGCTCTTACGGACCCGGATCACCAGGACGGCCGTCACCAGCGCGATCAGCACCATCGCCACGGCGGCCGTGAACGCCGAGGAGATGCCGGAGGTCAGCACCTCGTGGCCCCACGGCGGGGGCAGCTCCTGCGTCCTCATCGCCTCGGCCTGCTGCTCGGGCGTCGAGTTCGCGAGGAAGGCGGGCATCTGCTTCTCGCCCTCCTCGCGGCTCGCCGTACCGAAGATCGTGACCAGGATGGACAGGCCCAGCGAACCACCGACCTGCTGGGTGGCGTTGAGCAGGCCCGACGCGGCCCCCGCCTCGTGCTGGGCCACTCCGGAGACGGCCGTCAGCGTGAGCGTCACGAAGTTGAGGCCCATGCCGAAGCCGAACAGGATCATCGGGCCGAGGACGCCGCTCGCGTAGCTGCTGTCCGAGCTGATGAACGTCAGCCAGAACAGCCCCGCCCCGGTGATCGCCGCACCGCTCACCATGAACGGCTTGGGGCCGAGCACCGGCAGCAGCCGCTGGGCGAGTCCCGCGCCGGCGCCGATCGCGAAGGTCACGGGAAGGAAGGCGAGTCCGGACTGGATCGGGGTGTAACCCAGGACGTTCTGCACCCAGAGCACGATGAAGAAGAACATGCCGAACATGGCGGCCGCCAGGCTGAGCATGATGACGTACGTGCCCGAGCGGTTGCGGTCTGCGAACATCCGGAGCGGGGTGATCGGTTCCTTCGCGCGGGACTCCACGATCGCGAAGGCGAGGAGAAGGATGACCGCCGAGACGAAGGAACCGATGGTCAGCGCGTCTTCCCAGCCCTTCTCGGATGCGCGGATGAACCCGTAGACCAGCGCCGCCATACCGAGTGTCGAGGTCGCGGCGCCCGCGATGTCGAACCGGCCGGGGTGCCGCTCGGACTCCGCGATGTAGCGCGGGGTCAGGAAGGCGATCAGCAGCCCGATGGGGACGTTCACGAAGAGGACCCAGCGCCAGTCCAGCCACTCCGTGAGGACGCCGCCGGCGAGCAGACCGATCGCGCCGCCACCGGCGGAGACCGCGGCGAACACGCCGAACGCCCGGTTGCGTTCAGGACCTTCGGGGAACGTCGTGGTGATCAGCGCGAGCGAGGTGGGCGAGGCGATGGCGCCGCCGACGCCCTGCAGGGCCCGCGCGGCGAGCAGCTGCCAGGGTTCCTGGGCGAAGCCGCCGAGCAGCGAGGCGAAGGTGAAGAGCAGGATGCCGGCCATGAACACCCGGCGGCGCCCCAGGATGTCCCCGGCCCGTCCGCCGAGGAGCAGCAGACCACCGAAGGTGAGCGTGTAGGCGCTGAGCACCCACGACAGATCAGTGGTCGAGAAGGAGAGCGCGTCCTGGATGTGCGGGAGGGCGATGTTCACGATGGTGGCGTCCAGGACGACCATCAGCTGGCAGGCGGCGATGACCGTCAAGGCGATACCCGGCCGTCCTCCGGCGCGAGCTGGTCCGTCCTTGGTCTGTGTGTCGACCGGAGAAGTTGTCACTATGGATCCCCCACGGAAGAATTAGTGAACGCACCCGTTCACTGTTCATCACGGTAGTGAGTCCCCCGCAGTGAACGCAACCGTTCACTGCGCGCTGCCGATGACATGACACCGGCTCAACGGAGAGATCCTGATGGTTACTTCGCGCTCCACGGCCGCCGCCCGGCCGGCCGGGGTGGTACTGCGACGCCGCGGCCCCGTGCTCGAACGGGCCATCCTGGAGGCCGCGCTCGAGCAGCTGAGCAGCGTCGGCTGGAACGGCCTGACGATGGAAGGTGTCGCGGTCGGCGCGCAGACGGGCAAAGCGGCGGTGTACCGGCGATGGCCTTCGAAGGAAGACCTCGTCGCGGATGCGCTCCAGGCCGGACTTCCGGCCTTCGACGAGGCCCCGGACCTGGGGAGTGTGCGCGAGGAGCTGTACGAGCTGTGCCGCCGCGTCCGCGACGTCATGTACTCCAAGCCCGGCTTCGCACTGCGCGCCGTCCTTCACGAATGCGACGCCGAGGCCGCCGAGAGGTTCCACGGGCTGATCGTCACCGGGGTCGTCGAGCCCTCGGCCCGACTCTTCCGGGACGTCCTGCGCCGCGGAATCACGAGGGGCGAGGTGCGTGCGGATGCGAACAACGACCTGGTGGTCGACGTCGTACCCGCGATGATGATGTATCGATCGAAGGTGTGCGCGAGCGAATGGCCGGACCGTGAGATCGCCGATCTGATCGACCGGATCATGGTGCCGCTGCTACGCGCCTGACCGGGGCCGGGCGGCCTCCGAGGGGTGATGCGCACGGACCCGCGGGGGTGCGGCGACGGCCCCTCGGGGGTCCGGCGGGAAACCGGGTATCGCACCCGGCGCCAAGCGGCGTAACCTGTCAGGCGCCATGCCGTACGAACCACCCACCCACACCGTCGAGCGATCGCTCCGAGCCACCACCGGCGCCAAGATCGTTGCCGGAGTCGACGAGGTCGGACGCGGGGCGTGGGCCGGCCCCGTCACCGTGTGCGCCGCCGTCACCGGACTGCGCCGGGCCCCCGAAGGGCTCACCGACTCCAAACTGCTCACCCCCAAGCGCCGTACCGCGCTTGCCGCGGAGCTGGAGCACTGGGTCACGGCGTACGCGCTGGGCGACGCCTCCCCGCAGGAGATAGACGAGCTCGGCATGACCGCCGCGCTGCGGCTCGCGGCCGTCCGGGCGCTCGAAGGCCTCCCCGTGCGGCCCGACGCGGTGATCCTCGACGGCAAGCACGACTACCTCGGCAGCCCCTGGCAGGTCCGTACGGTGATCAAGGGCGACCAGTCCTGCATCGCCGTGGCCGCCGCCTCCGTGATCGCCAAGGTCCGGCGCGATGCCGCCATGGCGGAGCTGGGCGTCGACGGCGAGGACTACGCTGCGTACGCCTTCGGTGCCAACGCGGGCTACCCTTCGCCCGTCCACAAAGCGGCGCTCGAAGAGCTGGGGCCCACCCCGCACCACCGTCTCTCCTGGTCGTACCTGGACGCGATGCCCAGGTGGCGCCACCTCAAAAAGGTCCGCCTCTCCGCCGAGGCGGTCGCGCTGGAAAGCGGGGGCCAACTCGGCTTCGACTTCTGAACTTCCGGTCGCGGGACCCTGCTCAAGGGCCTCCCACGTGGCCGGGGTGCACATGTGTGCCCACCCGCCGGTGCCTCGCGCAGCGGCGTTTGATAGACATCCACTCATGCCTCTCATCCCCGAGGAGCCTCAGATTCACGAGAGCGCCCAGGGTCCCCGCGCCACCGCGGCCGCCGGCCGCCCCGCGTCGACCCCCCGTCCCGTCCCCGGCCCGCGTACCGCGGCCTCCCCGCGTCCCGGACGCCCTGTTCCCGGCCCTGCCAGGCCCGCGGCGCCGCGTCCGGTCCCCGGCCCCGGGCCGTCTCCGGCGAACGCCCCGGAGAATCGTTCCGATCAGCGATCCACGCCGCAGCTCCAGCTGATCCCGGCCCCCGCGGTCGGCGCACTCGACGCCGCCGAAGAGGCCCTGGACCTGCTCCTGGAGAGCGGCCGGGCGCCGGGTGAGGTCCTGGTGCTCACCACCGGCGACCCGCACCCGTGGGCCACGCACGAGCTGTCCTTCGGTGAGGCCGCCTACTGGGCCCAGCAGGACACCGGCGACGACGTGTTCTTCGCGCACGCCGCCGCCGTGGAGCGGGCGACCGCCCGCCCCGTGGTGATCGTTGCCGTCAACGGCGGAGACGAGGCGACGGCCGCCAAGGCCCTGCCGTCGGCCATGGCGCGCGCTGGAGCCCTGCTCGTCGTCTGCGGTGACCCGGAGCGCGTCACATCGCTCCTCGGAGCGGGCGCCGGCGTCTGACCGACTGCCCTTCCGCCGGACCGCACCGGGTCCGGCGGGGGCCGACGCCGTCCGCGATCAGCGCGCGGCGGCCCGGCGCAGGGGCTCGGTCGCGCCGCTCGCTGTTCTCGGCGTCAGACGGCCGAGCTCGGCCGGCCCTTCGCCGAGCGGCAGGGGAAGCGAATCGGAGCTCGGGTGACGGCCGCCGCGGCCTTCGCCGAGCACCTGCCAACCCGTGTGGGTGAGCGTGATGTACGCGCCGCAGCGGAGTCCGTGCAAGGTGCAGGCGTCGCGGAGCCCCCACATCCAGGCGCCGTCCTCCTCGGTCCAGCGCTCGTCGCCCTCACGGCAGTACATCAACACGGCGGTCCGTACGGGGGTACGCCTGCGGAGGTCGTGCGGAATGACCCTCCGCAGATGTGCGAGCAGCGCGTTGCGGAACTCCCAGCCGTCCGCCGGCGTGGGACGACGGACGAACGAGGCGCTGGCGGCGATCCGTTCCTCGTGGTCCAGGACCGCGAGGACCGCCATCGAGGGCGTGGGCGTGTGGCGCGAGTGCAGTCCGCCGACGACCTCACGCGGATTGCGCAACAGGGGGATCCCCGCCGCGGACCACTCGGCCGGTTCGAGTATCCGAGCGAGGCGGTTGGCGGACTCGGACGACGATCTGAGCGAGGCGGCTGTGGGCGGAGCGAATCCGAGGGTCACGGTCCTCCCTTCGGATACGCGCCCGCTAGGCGGGCAAGGTCGGGTGAGGGCGCACCACAGCACAGCCCGCCCGGACCGCTGGCGGGGCGTGCGAGGCGGTTTCCCAATTCTTGCTGGCCCGTGGGCGAGCGGCAACGAGCAATTGAGGCCGCTGACGGGATTGCGTCGGTATGCCTTTCATATCCCTGCCCAGTTGCCCATTGTTCACTCCCTGTTCGCCCTCCCGTTTCACCCCTGGACGGCGAGCACCAGCGGATACACCCCTTCCGCTCCGGCCCGTCGCAGCAGCCGGGCCGCCACGGCCAAGGTCCAACCGCTGTCGGACAGATCGTCGACGAGGAGCACCGGCCCGCCCGCCGCGGCCAGCCGCTCGCCCAGTTCGGCGGAGACCGTCAGGGTGCGCTGCAGCCCCACCACCCGCTGGGCGCTGTTGGTCCGGGACAGGCGTACATCCTCCGCCTCGGGCGCGTATTCCACCGCTCCGAGCAGGGGCATTCTGCCGATCTCGGCGATCCGCTGTCCGAGTGAACCCACCAGTCGAGGCCTCCGGTGGGAGGCGACCGTGACCACACCGGCCGGCCGGGCAGGGGCGTCGGACGCCCCGGAGGCCCAACCGCCGGGCCCCTTCGCCCAGTCGGCCAGTACATGCACCACCGCCTGCACGACATCGTCCGGAACCTGACCATCGGCAGCGCTGTCGGCGAGCAGCGGACGCAGCCGGTTGCCCCAGCCGATGTCCGAGAGCCGCCCCAGGGCCCGGCCGCCGAAAGCCTGCTCGCCCGCCGGGATACGACCCTTCAGATCGACCCCGACGGCCGCGAGTCCGGTCGGCCACATCTTCCGGGGCTCGACCTCCACCCCGGGCCGGCCGAGCTCGCCCTTGGCAGCGTCGAGCGCCGCGTCGGAGACCTTCGGATCGAACCGGCTCCCCGCGCAGTTGTCGCAGCGACCGCAGGGTGCGGCCTCCTCGTCGTCCAACTGACGGCGCAGGAACTCCATCCGGCACCCCGACGACGCCGCGTAGTCGCGCATCGCCTGCTGCTCGGCCTCCCTCTGGCGCGCCACCCAGGCGTACCGCTCGGTGTCGTACACCCAGGGGCGGCCCGTGCTCTCCCACCCGCCCTTCACCCGGCGCACCGCGCCGTCCACGTCGAGGACCTTGAGCATCGTCTCCAGACGGGTCCTGCGCAGCTCCACCAGGGGCTCCAGCGCGGGCAGGGACAAGGGCCTGCCCGCCTGCGCGAGCACGTCGATCGTGCGGCGCACCTGCTCCTCCGGCGGGAAGGCGACCGAGGCGAAGTAGCGCCAGATCGCCTCGTCCTCCTGCCCGGGCAGCAGCAGCACCTCGGCGTGCTCCACACCTCGCCCGGCACGGCCGACCTGCTGGTAGTACGCGATCGGGGAGGACGGCGATCCGAGGTGCACCACGAAACCCAGGTCGGGCTTGTCGAAGCCCATCCCGAGGGCGGAGGTCGCCACGAGGGCCTTGACCCGGTTGGCCTGGAGGTCGTCCTCCGCCTGCTGCCGGTCGGCGTTCTCCGTCCGGCCCGTGTACGAGGAGACCGTGTGCCCGCACTGGCGCAGATAGGCCGTGACCTCGTCCGCCGCCGCGACCGTCAGCGTGTAGATGATGCCGGAACCGGGCAGCTCGCCGATGTGGTCGGCCAGCCAGGCCAGCCGGTGGGCGGCGTCCGGCAGCCGGACCACGCCCAGGCTCAGGCTCTCCCGGTCCAGCGCGCCGCGCAGCACCAGGGCGTCCGTACCCGCGCCCGTGCCGAGCTGCTCGGCCACGTCCGCCGTCACGCGGGCGTTCGCCGTGGCCGTGGTGGCGAGCACCGGAACCCCGGACGGCAGGTCCGCCAGCATCGTGCGCAGCCGGCGGTAGTCGGGCCGGAAGTCGTGCCCCCAGTCGGAGATGCAGTGCGCCTCGTCGACCACGAGTAGCCCGGTGGCGGCGGCGAGCCGGGGAAGCACCTGGTCGCGAAAGTCCGGATTGTTGAGCCGCTCGGGGCTCACCAGGAGCACATCCACCTCACCGGCGGCCACCTCCTCCTGGACCGTGTCCCACTCCTCCGTGTTCGACGAGTTGATCGTCCGGGCGCGGATGCCCGCCCGAGCGGCCGCCTCCACCTGGTTGCGCATCAGCGCGAGCAGCGGGGAGACGATCACGGTCGGGCCGCTGCCGCGCTCACGGAGCAGCGAGGTCGCCACGAAGTACACGGCCGACTTGCCCCAGCCCGTCCGCTGGACCACCAGGGCCCGGCGCCGGTCGGCGACCAGGGCCTCGATGGCCCGCCACTGGTCCTCGCGCAGTCTCGCCGTGCCGGTCGGGTCCGAGACGAGACGGGCGAGCACGGCATCGGCGGCGGTCCGGAGTGCGGCGCGGTCTTCCAGGGGGTCTGCGTGGGTCATGACTCCATGCAACCCGATGCCTCGGACAATGCGCGAACGAGCGCCGAACCTGTGGACAACTCGACAGGTCGACGGAAGCCGCGTTCCGGGAGTTATCCACAGGGGTTTCGGATTTCGGGAGATCACGAGACCGTCCTGACCATGAACGCGAATCACCACGAATCCAGTGACCTCTCCCGTACCCGGATCACCCTGCGCGGCCCGGCAGAACTGGCCGACGCCCTGCCGTTCGTGCTGGGCTTCCACCCCACCGACTCCGTCGTCCTGGTCGCCCTCCACGGCGAGCACGGGCGCTTCGGAGGACGGGTCAGGCTGGGCATTCCCCGATCGCCCCGCGAATGGGCGTCCACTGCCGATCACCTCGCCGAATGCCTCGTCGAGGGAGGCGAGAGGAGCGGCACCCGACCCGACGGCATCGTCGTCTTCCTGTGCCAGGACCCCGCGCCGGGCGAGACGGGCCGCAGGGTCATGGAGCGGCTGCGCCCGTTCGCCCAGCGGCTGCGCACGGCGTGCGGCGCCCTCGACATCCCGGTCTACGAGGCCCTCTGCATCTCCGACGGTCTCTTCTTCTCCTACTGCTGCCCCGACGCCCGCTGCTGCCCGCCCGACGGCACCCCGCTCGCCCTCAGCGGTACGTCGGTGATGGCGGCGACCGCGGCGTACGCCGGAGTCCAGGTGCGGGGGACGCTGCGGGACATGGAGCGGAGGCTCCAGCCGACCGGCGGTCCCGGAGAGGAGGAACAGCGCGCGGCACTCGACGCGAGCGCCGCCGCGATCGTCCCCCGGATCCTCGAGGACGCCGAGGGCGATGGACGGGCGGAGGTGCGCGAGACGACGCTGCGCCTCGCTCGGGAAGTTCTCCGCCGATTCGCCAATCCGACGGGGGAGGTCGGCACGACCGGCCAAAGCGGCGGCCAGAGCGGCGGATCGACCGCCCCGAGGACCGTCAGGGGGAGCGCCGCAGGCACCGACGAGAGTGACGCGGCCGACGACGCCCTGGTCGAGACCGGCGAAGCGGCCGCGCTGATCCTCGGTCTCCAGGACCGGGCCACCCGGGACCGCGCCGCCGAATGGATGGAAGGCTGGGAGGGCACCGCCGCCCTGCGCCTCTGGCGCGTCCTTGCCCGGCGCTGCGTCGCCCCCTACCAGGAGCACGCCGCCGCACCGCTCACCCTCGCGGGCTGGACGGCCTGGTCCACCGGCGACGAGCCGACCGCCCGGGTCGCCCTCGGACTCGCGCTCGACATCGACCCCGAGTACGTCTTCGCCCGGCTGCTGCACCAGGCGTGCAACGAAGGGCTCGACCCCGAATCGCTCCGCTCCTGCCTGCGGAGCGAGCGGGACAGCCGGATCGCCTCGAACGAGGCCGCTTCGGGCACATCCCCGAGCGTCCGGGCGCGCGTGGCCCGCCCGCAGAGCGGCCGGCAGCCACTGAGGAAGCCCGGTCGCCAGACCGGTGGAGCGGAGCGCCGTGCCGCGGCCGGAGTCCGGCCCGGCGGACCCGCCGCGAGCAAGCCCGGGAGCGGAAGTCCGAGGCGCGGCGGGCAGCGCGGCACCAGGAGCGGCCGATGACGACCGTGACCCGGCCACCCGTCGGCGCGTTCAGCTCTCTGGCGGAGTCGTCCGAACCGTCCCGCCGACCCTTCGCCGGCCGCCCGGTCCGCACAGAGAGCACCCCGTACCCGCCATGGCCCTCAGTCCTGTCCCGGCCCCCGGCCGCCCCACCGGACCCCCGAACGGCCACGCGCCCGGACGCCTCACCGGACGCCAGCCCGTGTCCGGCGTCGGTACCGGCGCCGCGCCGCCGCGCCCGGCCCGGCCAGCGGAGCTCCCCACGGTGCACGACGCGCTCCTCTGCGTCGCCCTGCCCGCCCTCGCCGTCTGCGCCGAGCACGGCCAGCTCACCGGCGAGGGACCCGAGGGCGTGTACGCGGCGGGGCGACGGCTCCTCTCCCGCTCCGTCCTGCGCGTGGCCGGGCGTGAGCCGGTCGCCCTCCAGGGACGTATGGCGGCCGCGGACCGGGCGGTGTTCCTCGGAGTCCTCCGGGTCCCCGGGGACATGGGCCCCGATCCCGGACTCACCGTCGAACGCACCCGGAGCGCCGACGGCAGCGAGCGGATCACCCTGCGCAGCGCCGTCGCCCGCCCCCTCCGGCTCCCCGTGGAAATCGCTCTGGGGTCGGATCTCGCGGACCTGGGCGCGGTGGCATCCGGCAGGCCCGGACCCGAGCTCACCGCGAGCGTCCACGGCACCGGCCTGCGCTGGACCGGCGACGGCGGACGATCCGTCACCGTCACGGCGGACCCGCCGCCCATGGACGCGCTGGCGGCGGCGGGGGTCCTCCGCTGGGAGGCCGAGCTGGCGCCCGGGGGCACGTTCACGGTCCGGCTGCGGGTACGCGACGGCTCGCCGGGCCGCCCCGCCAGCACCCCGGGCGGTGCCGGGCGCCCCGGAGGCCACGTCCTCGCCGAAGCCCTCGCCGAGGGCGACGACCCCCGCCCCGGGGAGCTGCTGCGGGCCTCCGTCGAGGACCTGCGGGCCCTGCTCCAGCGCGACCCGGCGCACCCGGCGGACGTCCATCTCGCCGCAGGCGTCCCCTGGCGCTGCGGACCCGTCACCGCCGAGGCGCTCTGGGCGGCCCGCATGGCCCTGCCCCTCGGCACCCGGCTCGCCGTCACCACCCTGCGCGCCCTCGGGCGCACCCAAATCTCCGGCGGCGGAACCGAGTCCGGCCGCATCCCGGGACCCCTCAGGGACGCAGGCCCGCACCTGCCGCCCCGTTGCACCGGCATCGAGGCCACCCTCGCCTATCCGGTCGTGCTCGCCGAGGCCCGCCGCTGGGGGCTGCCGGCAGCGGACCTGGAAGAACTGCTGCCCATGGCGGAGCGCTGCCTCGACTGGCTGCGCCGGACGGCCGGCGCGAGCGGGCTCGTGCCGGACCCGGGGCCCGCCGGGCCCTGGCGCGCCGAGACGCAGGCGCACGCGCATCGCGCGGCGCTGCTCGGAGCGGACCTGCTCGACGCCTGCGACAGGCCCGGGGGAGACGCACTGCGCGCTGCCGCAGGGACCCTGCGCGAGCGCTTCCGGCGGGAGTTCTGGCTGGACGACCGGGCCGGCGGCCGCCCCGCCGTGGCCCGCGGACCGGACGGCCGGACCTCGCCCCAGTTGGGTGGCTGGGCCGCGCATCTGCTCGACACCGGTCTGCTGGGCGGCGGCAAACTCGCCCATGGGCTGCTGGACAGGACGGAGACCGAACAGGTGGCGAGACTGCTCGGCACCCCCGCCCTGGACTCCGGCTGGGGACTGCGCAGCTTGGGCGCCAAGGAGCCGGGACACAACCCCTTCGGCCACCGTGCGGGTGCGGTGCGGGTGCACGAGACGGCGGTCGCCGTGGCGGGACTCGCCGCCCTCGGCCACGAGAAGGAGGCCGCCTCCATGCTCCGTGGGCTGCTCGACGCGGCGGAGGCCTTCACGTACCGGCTCCCCGAGATGTACGCAGGGGAGCAGCGCACGGCGGGCGGGCGACCGGTGCCGCACCCGGCCGCGTGCCGGCCGGCGGCCGTCGCGGCCGCCGGAGCCGTCCACGCGCTGCTCGCCCTCGCCGGAATCCGGCCGGACGCGCCGGGCCGGTCCGTGTCGACGCATCCCCTGCGGTCGGCGCCGCTCGGAGCGATCCGGTTCTCGGGGATCGTGGTCGCGAATGAGCCGTTCGCCGTGCGGGTCGGCAGGCTCGGTCTCGGTATGGTCGAGGAGGCCGCAGAGGGCCTTCAACTGGGGGTGTGACGGGATGCCGGGCACAGACACGACGGAAGCCTCGCGACAGGGCGCGGAAGTCAGCGCGGATGCTCCCGAGGGGCGTGCTTATCGTCAGGAAGACGACTATGATCGCGGCATGCCTCCCTACGACCCGTCGGCCTTTCCGCCTTTCGCCGTGACCGTCGATCTGGTCGTGCTCACCGTGCGCCGCCATGCGCTCTGCACCCTGGTCGTACGACGGGGAGAGGCGCCGTACCAGGGGCGTTGGGCGCTGCCCGGCGGCTTCGTGCGCGAGGACGAGGACCTCAGCGGTGCCGCCGCGCGCGAGTTGGTCGAGGAGACGGGCCTCTGCGCCCACGATCCGGCCGCCCCGCCGCCCGTCCCGAGCAACGGCGCGCACCTGGAGCAGCTGGCGACGTACGGGGCGCCGGACCGTGACCCCCGCATGCGCGTGGTCAGCGTCGCGCATCTGGCGCTCGCGCCGGACCTGCCCGCGCCGCGGGCCGGAGGCGACGCGAACAGCGCCCGCTGGGCTCCCGTCGAGGAGCTGCTCGGCGAGGACGTGCTCGCCGGGACCGCCGTGGTCACCGGAGCGGCCCGTGACTCCGGAGAGGCCGGGGAGTCGGGTGGCGCCGATGGGGACGCTGGTGACGGTAAGGGAGGCGGCCCGGTGGCGCTGGCCTTCGACCATGCCCGCATCCTCGCCGACGGAGTGGAGCGCGCCCGCTCCAAGATCGAGTACTCCTCCCTGGCCACGGCCTTCTGCCCGCCGGAGTTCACGGTCGGAGAGCTGCGACGCGTCTACGAGGCCGTCTGGGGTGTGGCCCTGGATCCGCGCAACTTCCACCGGAAGGTGACCGGCACGCCCGGCTTCCTCGTTCCGGCCGGCGGGACCACGACCCGTCAGGGCGGGCGCCCGGCCCAGCTCTTCAGGGCTGGTGGGGCGACTCTCCTCAACCCTCCGATGTTGCGCCCCGAGGTCTGACAGACCGGTGTTTCCGGCGCTCCTGGGTGTCAATCCTGCGCCGAAAGTCCGAAATGTAGCGTTATCTTGCTGCGGTAGCGCCGCCCTGCCGCGGAGCGGTGTCACCTACCGCGAGAGAAGCGATGCTCCAGGCAATCGGACTGACCAGCACTCCCCGCCGCGATCGCCCGCCCGCCGTGGACGATCTGACCTTCGAGGCGCGGCCGGGCACCGTGACCGCTCTCCTCGGTGGCGCGGGCTCCGGCAAGACCACCGCGCTCCGGCTCATGCTCGAACTCGAGCCGGGCCGCGGGGCCACCTACTTCCGGGGCCGGCCGCTGCACCGCATCGCCCACCCTCAACGCGAGGTCGGCGTCCTCCTCGGCGACATCCCCGGGCACCCCTCCCGCACGCTCGGGGGCCAGCTGCGGATGCTCTGCGCCGCCGCGGGGGTTCCCGCCTCGCGGGCCGGGGAACTCACCCGGGCCGTCGGTCTCGACGGCCTGGAGCGCCGGCGCATCGGCACCCTGCCGATCGGGGCCGATCGCCGACTCGGTCTCGCCTCAGCCCTGTTGGGCGACCCCCACACCCTGCTGCTCGACGAGCCGGGCGCCGGCCTCTCCGCGCCCGAGAGTGCCTGGCTGTACGAGCTGCTCCGGGCGCACGCGGACGACGGGGGAACCGTGCTGTACACCACGGCGGACCCCAAGGACGCGGTCCGCAACGCCGACCGGGTCGTCACGCTCGGCGGTGGGCGCCTCGTCGCCGATCAGGACGTCACCGAGTTCGCCCGTACCCGGCTGCGCCCCCGCGTCGCGGTCCGCACCCCGCAGGCGGCACGGCTCGCCGCGGTCGTGACCCAGGAGGCGAGGGCCGCCCGGCGGCAGGTCGAGGTCGTCGCCGAGGACGGCAACCGGCTGTCCGTCTACGGGAGCGACTGCGCGGCCGTCGGCGACACGGCGTTCCGTCACGGCGTACCGATCCACCGGCTCACCGCGGAGACCGGCGACACCGCCGACAGCCTGCCCGTTCGGCGTACTCCGGCGGGAAAGGGCCGCCCGGAGCCCGGCTCCGGACGGCAGGCCGGACCCGGCGGCCCCGGACCCGGTGGCCCCGTGCCGAGTGTCCCCGTGCCCAGTGGCCCCGCGTCCAGTGGCCCGGTGCCCCGCGATTCCGTCGCCGAGGAGCGGGGTGGGGCTCGGAGGCCCGTCCGCTCGCCCCTGCGGCCGTTGCGGTACGAGATCCATCGCCTTCTGGGTGTGCCGTCCACCCCGCTGGTCGTGGCGGCCGTTCTGCTCGGCTCCGTGACCCTCGCCCTGCTCCTCGGGCGGGGCGGGAGTGCCGCGCTGCCCGCGGTCCTGGCCGGCTGGCCCGCGCTCTCCCCGCTGCCGCCCGCGGCACTCGGGGCCGGGCTGCTCGGCGCCTTCTCCTTCGGTGAGGAGTACCGCTATCCCGCGCTCACCACGGGCCGGGGAGCCGTGCCGCGCAGACCCGGACTGCTGCTGGCCAAGCTGGCCGTGGCGGCCGTCGTCGCCCTGGTGCTCGGGGCGGCCGTGGTCGTGGTGGATCTTGAGGTTCTCCGGTTCGTCTACGGCGCGGAGTTGATCTCCGTACCGAAGAACTGGCCTACCCTCTGCGCGAGTTGGCTGGGGCTGATGGTCGGTTGCGCCTGGGCCGGAGTTCTCGGCGCCGGGGTGTTCCGGGCGGCGGCGGCCGGTGTGGCGGCGGTCCTCGCGGTACCGGTCGCCTTCGTTCCGCTCCTCCAGAAGGTGCTGACCGGACCCTCGGTGCGGTCGGCCGCAGGACTTCCTTCGCGACTCAGGGAGTTCGCCGGTCCGCAGTGGTCCCCGGCGGTCGATCGCTGGCTGGCGGGAGGGCTGAGGGTGCTCGGGCAGCCCGCGGGAGTGGCGCTCTCGCTGACGTTGACCGGGTTGCTCTGCGCCTATGTGTTCACCGGCCTTCGCCGTAAGGCGCGTTGGTGATCACTTGCGGACCTAAAGATTCCGGTTCGGGTTCAACTCTCTTGAAAACTGCCGGTAATGTCCGAATAATCGTCAATTGTGTAGGGGGTGCCGATCACCCTTTCGTGTGCTTTTCACCAAAGACCTCAAGGGTCACGGAAGCAGCGCCGACAAAGGATGCGTGAGTACCCTTGCGCACACCATGATGACCGCCGCCCGCTCCGTCGACTCCGGCCTCGGCGCCCCGGGCGATCTCGACCGCTACCCCTACGCGGAGGCGCCCGCCGCCGGCCGCGTGGGCCCGCCCTCCTGGGAGGGGGTGGACACCGACCTGGGCCGCGTCGGCCGCCGGAGCGCCGGCAACCGGGGGCGGGGGCTGCACGGCCAGCTCGTCCAGCAGCTCGGCCAGATGATCGTCTCCGGCGATCTCGGGGCCGACCGCCCGCTCGTCCCCGAGGAGATCGGCCAGCGGTTCGAGGTCTCACGGACCGTCGTCCGCGAGTCGCTGCGCGTGCTCGAGGCCAAGGGGCTCGTCAGTGCCCGCCCGAACGTCGGCACCCGCGTCAGGCCCGTCAGCGACTGGAACCTCCTCGACCCCGACATCATCGAGTGGCGTGCCTTCGGCCCGCAGCGCGACGACCAGCGCCGTGAGCTGAACGAGCTGCGCTGGACGATCGAGCCCCTGGCCGCCCGCCTCGCCGCCGGGCACGGTCGCGAGGACGTGCAGCAGCGACTCGCCGACATGGTCGAGATCATGGGCCACGCGTTCGCCCAGGGGGACGGCATCACGTTCTCCCGCGCCGACACCGAGTTCCACTCGCTCCTCATCCAGCTCGCCGGAAACCGCATGCTGGAGCACCTCTCCGGCATCGTCGGCTCGGCGCTCCAGGTGTCCGGCGGTCCCGTCACGGGCTGCGACCGCCCGAGTGAGGCCTGTCTCGCGCACCACGCGCGGATCGTGGACGCGCTCGCCACGGGCGACGCACTCGGCGCCGAGACGGCCATGCGGGCCCTGCTCACGGTCCACCCCGAGGTGGAGCGGGTCGTTCCCGCCCCCCGCGAACACTGAACCGCGGGCCGTGGCCGGAAGCGCGGAGGTGCGGACATCGCGCGCCGCCGGATCCGAGCGGCGCCCGGGGAGCCCGGAAGGGTCTCACCGGCCGGTGCCAGGATTCCGGCGGCGTGAATGTACGCTGATATATCCCTCTGCGTTGATTTGTCGCACATGAGGTGTGACTCGGGCCACGAAGATTGGGCGTAACACTCCTCCGAGCCGTGCGATGACCTAAGAGGTGACAGCCGAGGAAGGAATACAGCAGCCGATGGAGGCGCTGTGCAGTTCCCCGGTCCAGCCCGCGCCGTCGGCACATTCCCCGTCGACGGTCGTCGGCTCCAGCCCGATCCAGGGCGGGGCCGGAAGCCGTTTCCATCGTTCCGAGAGGTTGTTCGTGTCGGCCAGCACATCCCGTACGCTCCCGCCGGAGATCGCCGAGTCCGAGTCTGTGATGGCGCTCATCGAGCGGGGAAAGGCTGATGGGCAGATCGCCGGCGATGACGTGCGTCGGGCCTTCGAGGCTGACCAGATTCCGCCAACCCAGTGGAAGAATGTTCTGCGCAGCCTCAATCAGATCCTCGAGGAAGAGGGTGTGACGCTGATGGTCAGTGCAGCGGAGTCGCCGAAGCGCGCCCGCAAGAGCGTCGCCGCGAAGAGCCCGGCCAAGCGCACCGCCACCAAGACCGTCACCGCCAGGACGACCGTGACGAAGACGACCGTCACGGCCGCCACGGCCTCCGCGGCAGAGGGCGACGACCCGGCCGACGAGGCCGGATCCGCCGCCAAGAAGGCGGCCGCGAAGAAGACCGTCGCGAAGAAGACGGTGGCCAAGAAGACCGTCGCCAAGAAGACGGCGGCCAAGAAGACCACGTCCAAGAAGGACGCCGACGAAGCCGTCGAGGGCGAAGAGCTGCTCGATGACGTCGCGCCCGGCAAGGGCGAGGAGGAGGAGACCGAGGGCGAGAGCAAGGGCTTCGTCCTGTCCGACGAGGACGAGGACGACGCTCCGGCGCAGCAGGTCGCCGTCGCCGGTGCCACCGCCGACCCGGTCAAGGACTACCTGAAGCAGATCGGCAAGGTCCCGCTCCTCAACGCCGAGCAGGAGGTCGAGCTCGCCAAGCGCATCGAGGCCGGCCTGTTCGCCGAGGACAAGCTCGCGAACTCGGACAAGCTCGCGCCGAAGCTCAAGCGCGAGCTGGAGATCATCGCCGAGGACGGCCGTCGGGCCAAGAACCACCTCCTGGAGGCCAACCTCCGTCTGGTGGTCTCGCTGGCCAAGCGCTACACTGGCCGCGGCATGCTCTTCCTGGACCTGATCCAGGAGGGCAACCTGGGTCTGATCCGCGCGGTCGAGAAGTTCGACTACACCAAGGGCTACAAGTTCTCCACGTACGCCACCTGGTGGATCCGTCAGGCGATCACCCGCGCCATGGCCGACCAGGCCCGCACCATCCGTATCCCGGTGCACATGGTCGAGGTCATCAACAAGCTCGCGCGCGTGCAGCGACAGATGCTCCAGGACCTGGGCCGCGAGCCCACCCCGGAGGAGCTGGCGAAGGAGCTCGACATGACCCCTGAGAAGGTCATCGAGGTCCAGAAGTACGGCCGTGAGCCGATCTCCCTCCACACCCCGCTGGGTGAGGACGGCGACAGCGAGTTCGGCGACCTGATCGAGGACTCCGAGGCGGTCGTTCCGGCCGACGCGGTGAGCTTCACGCTCCTCCAGGAGCAGCTGCACTCCGTGCTCGACACGCTCTCCGAGCGTGAGGCCGGCGTCGTCTCGATGCGCTTCGGTCTCACCGACGGCCAGCCGAAGACGCTGGACGAGATCGGCAAGGTCTACGGCGTGACCCGCGAGCGGATCCGTCAGATCGAGTCGAAGACCATGTCGAAGCTGCGTCACCCGTCGCGCTCGCAGGTGCTGCGCGACTACCTCGACTGATCCGTGTCTCGCCAGTCCGTGAGAGCGACGGACGCGAGACAGGAGCGGTACGCGGAAGGGCCCGGTTCCCCCAGGGGGAGCCGGGCCCTCCGGCTGTGCGCGGGGTGCACCGTGCGGTCCTGTGCTGGACTCTGGGTGAAGCGACATCACCGGAGAGTCAGGAGGCTCCATGCGTGGTTCCCTCACCCGAGCATTGACCGGTGCTCTGGGCCTGATCGCGGCGGCGGCGGGGCAGCTGGCCACGGCCGCACCCGTGGCCGCCGACAGCGTCGTGGTGGGCGGCCGGCAGGCCCAGATCACGGACGCGCCCTGGGTCGTGGCGTTGTCCAGCCGTGACCGGTTCGGGGGTACGCGCGCGGGGCAGTTCTGCGGGGGCGTGCTCGTGGCGCCGACCAAGGTCCTCACGGCGGCCCACTGCCTGGGCCGTGAGGTCCTCGGGGGCGAACCGTGGGAGCTGCGCGACTTCGTGGTCATCGCGGGCCGCGCCGCGCTGCTGGGGCAGGGCGGGCAGGAGGTGCGGATCTCGGACACCTGGGTCAATCCCGACTACGACCCGACGACGAACTCGGGCGACCTCGCGGTGCTGACGCTGGTGAGCGCGCTGCCGCAGTCGTACGTGATCGGCGTCGCCCGCACGGGAGACGCGGCGTACGCGCCGGGCACGGAGGCGGACGTCTTCGGCTGGGGCGACACGACCGGCGGCGGGAGCTATGCCTCCACGCTGCGGACGGCACGGGTCCAGGTGCTGCCGGACAGCTCGTGCGAGCGGGCGTACCCGGGAGGGTTCGGCGTCCCCTACCGGCGCGACACGATGCTGTGCGCGGGCGACCCGCGTGGTGGCAGGGACGCGTGCCAGGGCGACAGCGGAGGCCCGCTCGTGGCGAAGGGGCTGCTCGTCGGTCTGGTGTCCTGGGGCAGCGGCTGCGGGCAGGCGGAGAACCCGGGGGTCTACACCCGCGTCTCGGCGGTGCTGCCGGAGAGTTTCTGAGCCACCGCGGACAGTGGCGGTACGAGAACGAGCGGCCACCCCCCTGGGAATGCGGGGGTGGCCGCCCGTCGTCCGGTCATTGGCCGGATCTGTGCTCGTCGTGGATGCGAGGCGTCAGTGGTCGTCGCCCTGCGTGCGGGCCGGCACGTCCGTCAGGCGGTCCGTCTCATCCTGTATCTCAACGGCGATCTTCTTGAGTTCCGGCTCGAACTTACGTCCGTGGTGGGCGCAGAAGAGCAAGTCACCTCCGCTGGTCAGGACGACACGCAGGTAAGCCTGGGCGCCGCAGCGGTCGCAACGGTCAGCGGCCGTCAGGGGGCTCGCGGGGGTCAGAACAGTAGTCACGTCGCCTCTTCTCTAGCTCGACGAGCTGTCGTACCAGGGTCAACATCCAACCAGGCCGAAAACGTTCCCGCTCGCGGCTTTTCCTTCAAACTTCTTCGCAGGTGGCTGTCTGCTGCCGGTTGGCGGCGAATGAGCCGTATTGCGTCGCTCTACGGATTTCGCGTTGCTTGTGTCGGTCAGTCCTCCCGGCGTGGTTGCCGGTTGTTCATGAGGACGTGCCCGGAGCCTAAATGGTTCATGCGCGGAAGGGAACGTGATGTTCGCGTCACCCCATCGAGGGATCGAACATCCATACGGCCCTGGACTAGCATGAGGAATCGGGGAGGGTGGCGTAACAACGGCTCTACCAGGCATCGGTACCCTCTGACGGGTGACCGACGCCGGGCCTTACCCCACTGGGCCAGATTTCAAATTCAGCGAGGAGCGAACCGCGTGACCGCCGAAACGTCCGTGCCGTCCAGTGCGCTGCTGACCGCAGACCGTGACGCTTCCAACTACACCGCGCGGCACCTGCTCGTACTCGAAGGGCTCGAAGCGGTCCGCAAGCGCCCCGGTATGTACATCGGGTCCACCGACAGCCGCGGCCTGATGCACTGCATCTGGGAGATCATCGACAACTCCGTCGACGAGGCCCTCGGGGGCTACTGCGACCACATCGAGGTCGTCCTCCACGACGACGGCTCCGTCGAGGTCCAGGACAACGGCCGGGGCATCCCGGTCGACGTGGAGCCGAAGACCGGACTCTCCGGAGTCGAGGTCGTCATGACCAAGCTGCACGCCGGCGGAAAGTTCGGCGGCGGATCGTACGCCGCGTCCGGCGGTCTGCACGGCGTCGGCGCCTCCGTGGTCAACGCCCTGTCGGCCCGCCTCGACGTCGAGGTCGACCGGAACAGCGCCACGCACACCATCAGCTTCCGCCGGGGTGTGCCGGGCATCTTCACGGAGCAGGGCCCCGACAGCCCCTTCGACCCGGGCAACGGCCTGCGCAAGGGCAAGCGCGTCCCCAAGACCCGCACCGGCACCCGCGTGCGCTACTGGGCGGACCGGCAGATCTTCCTCAAGGACGCCAAGCTCTCCCTGGAGACGCTGCACCAGCGCGCCCGGCAGACCGCCTTCCTCGTGCCCGGTCTCACCATCGTCGTCCGCGACGAGCGGGACCTGGCGGGGATCGGCAAGAGCGAGGAGACCTTCCGCTTCGACGGAGGCATCAGCGAGTTCTGCGAGTACCTCGCGCAGGACAAGGCCGTCTGCGACATCCAGCGCCTCACCGGGCAGGGCACCTTCAAGGAGACCGTGCCGGTCCTCGACGAGCGCGGCCACATGACCCCGACCGAGGTCACCCGTGAGCTCGCCGTCGACGTCGCCCTGCGCTGGGGCACCGGCTACGACAGCACGGTCAAGTCCTTCGTCAACATCATCGCCACGCCCAAGGGCGGCACCCACGTCTCGGGCTTCGAGCAGGCCGTCACCAAGACGGTGAACGAGGTGCTGCGCTCCTCGAAGATGCTGCGCGTCGCCGAGGACGACATCGTCAAGGACGACGCCCTGGAGGGGCTCACGGCCGTCGTGACGGTCCGCCTCGCCGAGCCGCAGTTCGAGGGCCAGACCAAGGAGGTCCTCGGCACGTCCGCGGCCCGCCGGATCGTGGCGAACGTGGTCGCCAAGGAGCTCAAGGCCTTCCTCACCTCGACCAAGCGGGACGCCAAGGCGCAGGCCCGTGCCGTCCTCGACAAGGCCGTCGCCGCCGCCCGCACCCGCATCGCCGCCCGCCAGCACAAGGAGGCGCAGCGCAGGAAGACCGCGCTGGAGTCCTCCTCGCTGCCGGCGAAGCTGGCCGACTGCCGCAGCGACGACGTGGAGCGCAGCGAGCTCTTCATCGTCGAGGGCGACTCGGCCCTCGGTACGGCCAAGCTCGCCCGCAACAGCGAGTTCCAGGCCCTGCTGCCGATCCGCGGCAAGATCCTCAACGTCCAGAAGTCGTCCGTCTCGGACATGCTGAAGAACGCCGAGTGCGGGGCGATCATCCAGGTCATAGGAGCGGGCTCGGGCCGCACGTTCGACATCGACGCGGCCCGCTACGGGAAGATCGTCCTCCTGGTCGACGCCGACGTCGACGGCGCCCACATCCGCTGCCTGCTGCTGACGCTCTTCCAGCGCTACATGCGGCCGATGGTCGAGGCGGGGCGGGTCTTCGCCGCCGTTCCCCCGCTGCACCGGATCGAACTCGTCCAGCCCAAGAAGGGCCAGGACAAGTACGTCTACACGTACTCGGACAGCGAGCTGCGCCAGACCCTGCTGGAGTACCAGCGCAAGGGCGTCCGCTACAAGGACTCCATCCAGCGCTACAAGGGTCTGGGCGAGATGGACGCCGACCAGCTGGCGGAGACCACGATGGACCCGCGCCACCGCACCCTGCGCCGGATCAACATCGGCGACCTGGACGCGGCGGAGCAGGTCTTCGACCTCCTCATGGGCAACGACGTGGCGCCCCGCAAGGAGTTCATCACCGGCTCCGCGGCGACCCTCGACCGCTCGCGCATCGACGCCTGAGGCGCTCCACCCGTGGGTGGAGCCACACGCTCCACCCGCGGGCTGATCACACGGCCTTCGACCCTCCGTAGCATTCTTGTGACGGAGGGGGACGGGCATGATCGAGAAGCGCGAGCGGGCGGCGCACACGGGGACCGGCACGGTCCGGGAAGGCTCCTGGCGTTCCTGGCCCTCGCGGGGGGCGCTCACCCGCCTGGGGGTGCCCCGGGGCCGGATCGTCCTGGACTACAGCATGATCACGGCCCTGAGTGTCTGGGTGCTCGCCGGCTGCTACACGTCGGGAGGGTTCGAAGGCTGGTACGCGCCGCTGCCTCCCCTCGGCTACGGGCTCTGCGTGGCGGCGGCGCTCGGCTACCACCACACGACCCTCGACCACCGGCCCGCGGCCTCGCTGGGGCTGCTCGGGGTGATAGCCCTGGGCGGCCTCGGGGCCTACGCGGCCGGGGCGCCGACGCCCGCGACCGTCCTGTGGATAGTCGTCTGCATCATGGCGATGGAACGGCTGCCGCTGCCCCTCGGCCTGGCCACCGTGGCCGTGGTCGTCCCCGGTTTCGTGGAGGCGGACGAGACCGGGATCCTGGGCGCCGGCCTCACGACCGGGGCCGTGCTGCTCGCCGGCTACTCGCTCCGGCTGGACGCCCACGCCCGCGGGGCCGGTTTCCAGCTGCTCGCCCAGGAGCGGCTCGCCCGTGAGGCCGAGGCGGAGTCGGCCGCGCTCGCCGAGAGAGCCAGGATCGCCCGCGAGATACATGACGTGCTCGCCCACAGCCTCTCCGCCCAGATGGTGCACCTGGAGGTCGCGCGGCTCCAGATCGAGGCGGGAGCGGACCGGAGCGAGGTCCTCAAGCTCGTCACCTCGGCCCGCTCCATGGCCAGAGAGGGGCTCGCGGAGACCCGGCACGCGCTGTCGGCGCTGCGCGGCGACATGCTGCCCGTCGAGGAGTACCTACGGGAGCTGGCCCGGGAGGACCGTGCCGAGGTGGATGTCAGCGGAGAGCGTCGGAACCTGCCGGCCGAGGCCTCCCAGGCGGTGCGACGGGTCGCGCAGGAGGCTCTGACGAATGTGCGCAAGCATGCCCCCGGGGCCCGGACCCGGATCCGGCTGGCCTACGAGGTCGATGAGATCTCTCTGGAGATACGTGACTCCGGGCCTCCGCCGACGGCCGAGGGCGGGGGCGGGGGAGCGGAGCAGGAGCTCGGTTCGTCCGGCTCCGGGTACGGACTGCTCGGGATGAGGGAGCGGGCCGAACTGCTCGGCGGCAGTCTGGACGCGGGGCCGGACGGGCCGGGGTTCGCCGTGCGGCTGAGGGTGCCGGCATGAACGCCGACGAGAGGGCCGAGGGGCTGCCCCGGCCGGAGGACGTCGATTCCTGGGAAGGGGCTCGGGCGGTGCCGGTGGTGGTCGCCGACGATCAGGCCGTGGTGCGTGAGGGGATCGTGATGCTGCTCGGGCTGCTTGCCGGGGTCGAGGTCGTCGGGTCCGCCCGGGACGGGGAGGAGGCGGTCGCGCTGGCCGCCGAACTCGCTCCCGACGTGGTCCTGATGGACCTGCGCATGCCGCGCTGCGACGGTGTCGAGGCCACCCGCCGGATCCGTGAGCGGCACCCCGGGACGGAGGTCGTGGTGCTCACCACCTACGCCGACGACGACTCGCTGTTCCCGGCGCTGCGGGCCGGGGCGCGTGGGTACCTGACCAAGGACGCGAGCGGGGAGGAGATCGTACGGGCGCTGCGGGACGTGACCGACGGGCGGGCGGGACTTGCCCCCGCGGTGCAGCGGCGGTTGCTGGAGCAGCTGTTGGACCGGGGAGAGGGACCCGAGGGGGCGGGGTCGTCGGGCGGGCCCGGACCGGGGGCGGCGGATCCGGCGACCGCTGCGACCGCGGGGCCGGTGGTTCCGGGGGCCGACGGGCTCACCGAGCGGGAGACGGAGGTGCTCGTGCTCGTGGCCGACGGGCTCTCCAACCAGGAGATCGCCGGGCGGCTGCGGATCTCCACGGCCACCGTGAAGACCCATATCAACAACCTCTTCGCCAAGACGGGGGTGCGCGACCGGGCGCAGGCCGTGCGGTACGCATATCAGCACGGTCTGGTCAGGGCACCTGGGCGGAGAGTCACCTGATGGGGTGAACAGCGGGAGGAGAAGAGTCCGGGATCTTCCCGCTCTGTCCATCCTTGGGCACGCGGCCGAAACGGTTCGCTTGACAAGGAGAGTTGGCCGGTGGAGCAGGTGGACAAGCAGGAGGGGCTCGAGGCTTCGGCGGAGCCCTTCGACGACCCCTGGTACGACGCGACGGCCTCCGGCCGGGACGAGCGGACGGGGGTCGGGGCTCCCGGTGGCGGCCGCCCCGACGCGGTGCCGCGACAGCGGGTCCACAGCGCGGCGGAGATCTATCTGGAAGTGCAGCGGAGCCCTGCGTTCCAGGAGGTGCGCAGCCGCTACCGCCGGTTCGTCTTCCCGGCAGCCCTCGCGTTCCTCCTCTGGTACCTCGCCTACGTCGTGGCGGCGACCGCCGCTCCCGGACTCATGGCGCGGCCGGTCGTCGGGGTGGTGAACGTGGCGATGGTGGCGGGGCTCGGGCAGTTCCTCACCACCTTCCTGCTGACCTGGGCGTACGCGCGCCACGCGCGGCTGCGCAGGGACCGGGCCGCGCTCGACCTGCGCTGGGACACCCAGGAGATGACCCGAGGGGTGGCGCAGTCGTGACCGCCGACCACCAGATCCTGGCGCTCGTGCTGTTCAGCGTCTTCATCGCCGTCACCCTGGGGATCACCACCTGGGTGAGCCGCAACCGGCGTGGTTCGGCCGAGGAGTTCTACGCCGGGGGCCGGCTCTTCTCGCCGCTGGAGAACGGCTTCGCCATCGCAGGCGACTACATGTCCGCGGCCTCGTTCCTCGGCATCTCCGGGCTGATCGCCCTCTACGGCTACGACGGCATGCTGTACTCCGTCGGATTCCTGGTCGCCTGGCTGGTCGTGCTGCTGCTCGTCGCCGAACTGGTCCGCAACTGCGGGCGCTTCACCCTCGCCGACGTCGTCGCCGCGCGGATGGCCGAGCGCCCGGTGCGGATCGCCGCCGGTACGTCCTCGGTGGCCGTCTCCGTGCTGTACCTCGTGGCCCAGATGGTGGGAGCCGGAAGCCTGGTCGCGCTGCTCCTCGGCGGTACCAGCGAGGCGGCCCGCTCCTGGACGGTGATCGGCGTCGGTGCGCTGATGGTGATCTACGTGTCGCTCGGCGGCATGCGGGCCACCACCTGGATCCAGATCGTCAAGGCGGTCCTGCTCATGGCGGGCACGATCGCGCTCACCGTCCTGGTCCTGCTGCGGTTCCACGGCGATGTCAACAGCCTGCTCTCCACGGCGGCCGAACGCAGTGGCCACGGCCTGGACTTCCTTGCCCCCGGGCTCCGCTACGGCGGCGACTGGACGGCCCGCCTCGACTTCATCAGCCTCGGCCTCGCCCTGGTGCTCGGCACGGCAGGACTGCCCCACATCCTGTCGCGCTTCTACACGGTGCCGACCGCCCGGGCCGCCCGCCGCTCGGTCGTCTGGTCCATCGGGCTCATCGGCAGCTTCTACCTGATGACCATCGTGCTGGGCTTCGGCGCGGCCGCCCTGATCGGTCCCGACGAGGTCCGTGCGTCCAACGCGTCGGGGAACACCGCCGTACCGCTGCTCGCCCTCGATCTCGGCGGCGGCGCGGGCTCCACCGGCGGCACCGTGCTCTTCGCGATCGTCGCAGCCGTCGCCTTCGCGACCATCCTCGCCGTCGTCGCGGGCATCACCCTCGCCTCCTCGGCCTCCGTCGCCCACGACCTGTACGCCTCGCTGCGCCGCCGGCACGCGAAGCAGTACAGCGAGGTGACCGTGGCCCGGATCGCGGCGGCGGGGATCGGCGCGGCCGCGATCGGTCTGGGGCTGCTCGCCCGCGACCTCAACGTGGCCTTCCTCGTCGGGCTGGCCTTCGCGGTCGCGGCCTCCGCCAATCTGCCGGTGCTGCTCTACTCGCTGTTCTGGCGGAGGTTCACCACTCGGGGTGCGGTCTGGTCGGTGTACGGCGGTCTGATTCCTGCGGTGGTGCTCGTCCTGGTCTCGCCGGTGGTCTCCGGCAGTCCCGAATCGCTGTTCCCCGGTGTCGACTTCCACCTCTTCCCGCTGCAGAACCCGGGAGCGGTCTCCATTCCGCTGGGCTTCCTCGCCGGGTGGATCGGGACCGTGACGTCGACGGAGCCGCCGGACGAGGCGCGGCACGCCGAGGCCGAGGTCCGGTCCCTGACCGGCGCCGGGGCCGCCTGACGCGCCCGGGGAAACCAGGCCTTCACCCGGCGGGACGGGTCTCAGCCGGGGGAGGGCGAGGTCGCCCAGGCGTAGCGGTGTTCCGGGCGGCCCGTCTCGCCGTACCGGAGCGAGAGGCGGACCCTGCCGGTCCGTTCGAGGAGTTTGAGGTAGCGCTGGGCGGTCTGGCGGCTGACGCCGGCCCGCTCGGCGATCTCCTGGGCGGACAGCGGCCCAGCGGCGGCGAGCAGCACCTGGCGGACCAGCTCGGCCGTCGTGGGGGAGTGCCCCTTCGGCAGGTCCGGGGCCACGGAGCCCGCCGAGAGGACCCCGAAGATCCGGTCCACCTCGGCCTGCTCCGCCTCGCCGCCGTTCTCCAGGGTGTGGCGGAGCGTCGCGTAGGCCTCCAGCTTGGCGCGCAGCCCGGCGAAGTTGAACGGCTTGACCAGGTACTGGAGGGCGCCGTGTCGCATCGCGGCCTGCACGGTGGCCACGTCCCGGGCCGCCGTCACCATGATCACGTCGCACTGGTGGCCGCGCGCGCGGAGCTGCCGTACGGCGGCCAGCCCGTTCTCGTCGGGCAGGTAGTGGTCCAGGAGGATCAGGTCCACCGGCTGCTCGTCCAGGGCGGCGAGCGCCTCGGCGGTCGAGTGGGCGGTGGCGACGACACGGAAGCCGGGCACCTTGGCGACGTAGGCGGCGTTGATCCGGGCGACCAGCACGTCGTCGTCGACGACCAGGACGTCGATCATCGGGCCTCCTCGACGGGCCCCGGAACCGCCCCCCGGACCGTGCCCGGTTCGGATTCCGCCCCCCGGACCGTGCCCGGTTCGGATTCCGGCCCCCGGATTGCCGCGTCCGGTTCGGATTCCGCCCCGCGGACCGCCGCGTCCGAGTCAGTTTCCGGCCCCCGGACCGCCGCGTCCGGCTGCGGCTCGGTCAGGGCGTCCGGGAGGACGACCGTGAACTCCGCGCCCCCGTCGAGCCCGTCGGTCACCCGCGCGGTGCCGCCCCGCCGCTCGGCGAGCCGGCGCACCAGGGCGAGACCGAGGCCGCGCTTCCCGTGCGACGGAAGCGCCTTCGTCGACCAGCCCTCGGTGAAGATCAGCTCGCGGCGCTCCTCGGGAACCCCCGGGCCGCTGTCCGCGACCCGCAGCACGACCGTACGCCCCTCGGTGCGGAACGAGACGTCGATGCGGGCGCCCGGGGTGCCCGCGACGGCGTCCAGGGCGTTGTCGACCAGGTTGCCGACGACGGTGACCAGCTCGCGCGGGTCGACGAGCAGGTCCGGCAGCAGCGAGTCGGGGGCGAGCCGCAGCGAGGCGCCCCGCTCGGCGGCGACGGTCGCCTTGCCGACCAGGAGCGCCGCGAGGAGCGGATCGTGGACCTTCTCCGTGACCTGCTCGGCGGTGGCCCGGTGCACGCCGACCACCTCTGTGACGAACTCCACCGCCTCCTCGTGCATCTCCAGCTCCAGGAGCCCCAGGAGGGTGTGCATCCGGTTGGCGTGCTCGTGGTCCTGGGCGCGCAGGGCGTCGATCAGGCCCCGGGTGGAGTCCAGCTCGCGCCCGAGCCGCTCCAGCTCGGTGCGGTCGCGGAGGGTCGCCACGGCGCCGCCGTCGTCCGTCGGCATCCGGTTGGCGATGAGCACCCGGTGCCCGCGGACGGTGAGCAGGTCCTCGCCCGTCACCCGGCCCGCCAGGACGTCGGCGGTACGGCCCCGGCCGAGGACCTCGTCGAGAGGCTGGCCCGCCGCCTCGGGGCCGAGGCCCAGGAGCCGCTGCGCCTCGTCGTTCATGAGCCGGACGGAGCCGTTGCGGTCCAGGGCCACGACCCCCTCGCGGATGCCGTGCAGCATGGCCTCGCGTTCGGCGAGCAGCGCCGAGATGTCGGAGAAGGCCAGGTCGTGGGTCTGCCGCTGAAGACGCCGGGAGATCAGGTACGCGGCCAGGGCGCCGGCCGCGAGCGCGCCGCCCGCGTAGGCGAGGAGGCCGGGAATCGCGGCGAGGAGCCGGTCGCGGACGCTGTCGTACTCGATGCCGACCGAGACCGCGCCGACGATCCGCCCGTCCGCGTCCCGCAGCGGCATCTTGCCGCGCGCCGAGCGGCCCAGGGTGCCGCTGTCGATCTCCATCACCTCGCGCCCGGCGAGGACGTCGGTCGGATCGGTGGAGACGCGCTCGCCGATCGCGGCGGGATCGGTGTGCGACCAGCGCACCCCCCGCGTGTCCATGACGACGACGTACTCGGCGCCCGTGGAGGTCCGGATCCGTTCGGCCTCCGTCTGCACCGGCCCCCGCGCCGACGGCCGCGTACCGGTGAGGTCGGCGGCCAGCCGGGGCGACGCCGTCGTCCCCGCGATGGCCAGGGCGCGCCGCATCGCCTGGTCGTCCAGCTGGGCGCTGAGCGGGGCCAGGAAGAGCCCGGTGGCGAGGACCGTGACACCGGTCGCGATGGCCAGCTGCATCAGCAGGACCTGCGAGAACACCCGCTGCGGCCAGCCGAACCGCCGACGGCGCGCACGCGGGCGCGGGGGGCTGGTCTGTGCGGGGCTCATGCCGGAAACGGTAAGGGGCCACGCCCCGGGACCGGAAATGGCGCCCGCAGGGGTGTCCGTGCGGAAACCTATCCTGGACGTCCCACAGCCGTGGGACCCGAAGGAACCGGAGGCACGTCCCTTGACCACGCAGCAGATCCCAGTCGTCGTCCTGGCCGGGTTTCTCGGGGCGGGGAAGACCACGCTCCTCAACCATCTGCTGCGCGGCGCCCGGGGGACCCGGATCGGCGTCATGGTCAACGACTTCGGCGACATCGGCATCGACGCCATGAGAATCGCAGGACAGGTCGGCTCCACCGTCTCCCTCGGCAACGGCTGCCTGTGCTGCGCCGTCGACGCGAGCGAGCTCGACGAGTACCTGGAGGTGCTCACCCGCCCCGAGTCGCGGCTCGACGTGATCGTGATCGAGGCGAGCGGCCTGGCCGAGCCGCAGGAGCTGGTCCGGATGGTCCTCGCCAGCGAGAACGAGCGGATCGTGTACGGCGGGCTCGTCCAGGTCGTCGACGCGGCCGAGTTCTCCGCGACCCGGGAGCGGCACCCCGAGACCGACCGGCACCTGCCGATCGCCGACCTCGTGGTCGTGAACAAGACCGACCGGGTCTCCGCGGCCGAGCTGGACGCCGTCCACGCGACGGTCGGGGCTCTCGCGGGGAAGGCCGTGGTCGTCGACGCGACCCATGGGCGGATCGACCCGGAGCTGCTCTTCGATCGGGTGGTCCCCGAAGGCGAGATCGAGGGGCAGATGTCGATCGAGGACATCCTGTACGGGGAGGAGGACGGCGACGGTGACCCGCGGGCCCACACCCACACGTCGTACGAGACCGTCTCCCTGACCGCCGCCACCCCGCTGCACCCGCGTCGGCTGATGGCCTTCCTGGACGCGCGGCCCGAGGGGCTCTACCGGATCAAGGGCTTCGTCGACTTCGGCGTCGCCGACCCGGACAACCGCTACGCCGTGCACGCGGTCGGCCGTTTCCTGCGCTTCTACCCCGAGCGGTGGCCCGAGGGCGAGGAGCGGCTCACCCAGCTCGTCCTGATCGGATCCGGCGTCGACGCGGCCGGTCTGCGCAAGGAGCTGGCGGAGTGCGAGCAGAACGGCCCGCAGGACGCCCCCGACGAGCACAGCATGTGGGGCGTCCTGCGGTACGTACAGCAGACGGAGGAGGAGCCGGAGGCGCCGTAGGGCGCCTCCGGGGCTCCGGCTAGACCGCCGGGCTCGCCACCACGTCCACCGGGTGGGCGAGCGGGGTGCCCGAGCCGTCGCGGCGGGGGTCGATCTCCGGGAGTTCCACCGGGGTGCCGGTCTTCTGGGCGGCGCGGGCCGGGGTGGTTCCCGCCCAGGCCAGGATCAGGACGTCCTCGCCCTTCAGGAAGCGCTGGCAGCGGACGCCGCCGGTCGCGCGGCCCTTGCGCGGGTACTGGTCGAAGGGCGTCAGCTTCGCCGACGTACCCGCCGCGGAGTCGAGCGTGCCCGTGGAGCCCGCGACGGTGAAGACGACGGCGTCCGCCGCCGGGTCGACCGCCGTGAACGAGATCACGTCCGCCCCGTCCGCCAGCTTGACGCCCGCCATACCGCCGGCCGGCCGGCCCTGGGGCCGTACCTGCGCGGCCGGGTAGCGCAGGAGCTGGGCGTCGGAGGTGATGAAGACCAGGTCCTCCTCGCCCGTCCGCAGCTCGGTCGCGCCGACGATCCGGTCGCCCTCCTTGAGGCTGATGACCTCCAGCTCGTCCTTGTTCGCCGGGTAGTCCGGGACCACGCGCTTCACCACGCCCTGGAGCGTGCCCAGGGCGAGCCCCGGCGAGGCCTCGTCGAGCGTGGTCAGGCAGACCACGGTCTCGTCCGCCTCCAGGGACAGGAACTCGGACAGCGGCGCGCCGCCCGCCAGGTTCGGCGCGGACGCGGTGTCCGGGAGCTGCGGCAGGTCGATCACCGCGATCCGGAGCAGCCGGCCGGCCGAGGTCACCGCGCCGATGTCACCGCGCTGGGTGGCGGCCACCGACGACAGGATCACGTCGTGCTTGACGCGGGTGGCGTCCGGGTCGACCGGGGGCAGCTCCGCCGTCGCCGTACGGGCGAGCAGTCCGGTCGAGGAGAACAGCACGCGGCACGGGTCGTCCGCGACCTCCAGGGAGACGGCCGCGACGGGCGCGCCCGCCGACTCCAGCAGGACCGTACGCCGGTCCGTGGCGAACTTCTTCGCGACCGCGGCCAGTTCCGCCGAGACCAGCTTCCGCAGCTCCGCGTCGGAGTCGAGGATCCCGGTCAGCTCGTCGATCTCGCCGTTGAGCCGGTCCTGCTCGGTCTCCAGCTCGATCCGGTCGAACTTGGTGAGGCGGCGCAGCGGGGTGTCCAGGATGTACTGCGTCTGGATCTCGCTGAGCGAGAAGCGCTCGATCAGGCGCTCCTTGGCCTGCGCCGAGTTCTCGCTCTCCCGGATCAGCCGGATGACCTCGTCGATGTCGAGCAGGGCGACGAGCAGGCCCTCCACCAGGTGGAGCCGGTCGCGCTTCTTGGTGCGGCGGAACTCGGAGCGGCGCCGGACAACCTCGAAGCGGTGGTCGAGGTAGACCTCCAGGAGCTCCTTGAGGCCGAGCGTCAGCGGCTGGCCGTCCACCAGCGCCACGTTGTTGATGCCGAAGGACTCCTCCATCGGCGTCAGCTTGTAGAGCTGCTCCAGGACGGCCTCGGGCACGAAGCCGTTCTTGATCTCGATGACCAGGCGCAGACCGTGGCTGCGGTCGGTGAGGTCCTTGACGTCCGCGATGCCCTGGAGCTTCTTGGAGCCGACCAGGTCCTTGATCTTGGAGATGACCTTCTCGGGGCCGACCGTGAACGGCAGCTCGGTCACGACGATGCCCTTGCGGCGCGCCGTCACCGTCTCCACGCTCGTCGTGGCGCGGATCTTGAACGAGCCGCGACCCGACTCGTACGCGTCCTTGATGCCGGAGAGGCCGACGATCCGGCCGCCGGTCGGCAGGTCGGGGCCGGGCACGAAACGCATCAGCGTCTCGAGGTCGGCGCCCGGGTGGCGGATCAGGTGGCGGGCGGCCGCGATCACCTCGCCGAGGTTGTGCGGGGGCATGTTGGTCGCCATGCCGACCGCGATGCCCGACGCGCCGTTGACCAGCAGGTTCGGGTAGGCGGCGGGCAGCGCCACCGGCTCCCGCTCCTGGCCGTCGTAGTTCGGCGAGAAGTCGACCGTGTCCTCGTCGATGGACTCGGTCATGAGCAGGGCGGCCGGGGCCATCCGGGACTCGGTGTACCGCATGGCGGCCGGCGGGTCGTCGTTGCCCAGGGAACCGAAGTTGCCGTGGCCGTCGACCAGGGGGAGCCGCATGGAGAAGGGCTGTGCCATGCGGACCATGGCGTCGTAGATCGAGGCGTCGCCGTGCGGGTGGAGCTTGCCCATCACCTCGCCGACGACACGGGCGCACTTGACGAAGCCCCGGTCCGGCCGGAGCCCCATCTCGTTCATCTGGAAAACGATGCGTCGCTGGACGGGCTTCATGCCGTCACGGGCGTCCGGGAGGGCACGCGAATAGATCACCGAGTACGCGTACTCGAGGAAGGAGCCCTGCATCTCGTCGACAACGTCGATGTCGAGGATTCGCTCCTCGAACGCGTCGTCCGGCGGCGGTGTCTTCGTGCTGCGGCGGGCCATCGCGGCTGCGGCTCCTTCACCAACAAGGTTGATCTGACGCGGACCATTGTGGACCGTGCCACCGACAACGCCGACCGCGACCCGGAAGAGGGACATCTCCCGGGGGCGGGAACTTCGCCAGGTGTCGGCGCGCTTGCATACAGTGGCAGGACTTTTTCACATCGCGATCGAAGGGACGTACATGCCCATGGGTCACACGGCCACGGCCGAGGCCGGCTCCGGCGGCCTGACAGCGACCGAGCACCGGTTGGCGAACGGCCTGCGCGTGGTGCTCTCGGAGGACCACCTGACCCCGGTCGCCGCGGTCTGCCTCTGGTACGACGTCGGCTCGCGGCACGAGGTCCCGGGCCGCACGGGCCTCGCTCACCTCTTCGAGCACCTGATGTTCCAGGGCTCGAAGCAGGTCCAGGGGAACGGGCACTTCGAGCTCGTGCAGGGCGCCGGCGGCTCGCTCAACGGCACGACGAGCTTCGAGCGCACCAACTACTTCGAGACCATGCCCACGCACCAGCTGGAGCTCGCGCTCTGGCTGGAGGCCGACCGCATGGGCTCGCTGCTCGCCGCCCTGGACGACGAGTCCATGGAGAACCAGCGGGACGTCGTCAAGAACGAGCGCCGCCAGCGCTACGACAACGTGCCGTACGGCACGGCCTTCGAGAAGCTGACCGCCCTGGCCTACCCGGAGGGGCACCCGTACCACCACACGCCGATCGGGTCGATGGCCGACCTGGACGCGGCCACCCTGGAGGACGCGCGGAACTTCTTCCGCACGTACTACGCCCCGAACAACGCCGTGCTCTCGGTCGTCGGGGACATCGACCCGGAGACGACCCTCGCCTGGGTCGAGAAGTACTTCGGATCCATCCCGGGCCACGACGGCAAGCCCGCACCGCGCTCCGGCGACCTGCCCGAGGTCATCGGCGAGCAGCTGCGCGAGGTCGTCGAGGAGGAGGTCCCGGCCCGCGCGCTGATGGCCGCCTACCGGCTGCCGCACGACGGCACGCGCGCGTGCGACGCCGCCGACCTGGCCCTGACGGTCCTCGGCGGCGGCGAGTCCTCCCGGCTGCACAACCGCCTGGTCCGCCGCGACCGCACGGCCGTCGCCGCCGGCTTCGGCATGCTGCGGCTCGCGGGCGCGCCCTCGCTCGGCTGGCTGGACGTCAAGACCTCCGGCGGGGTCGAGGTCCCGCAGATCGAGGCGGCCGTCGACGAGGAACTCGCCCGGTTCGCCGCCGAGGGCCCCACGCCCGAGGAGATGGAGCGCGCGCAGGCCCAGTTGGAGCGCGAGTGGCTCGACCGGCTCGGCACCGTCGCGGGCCGCGCCGACGAACTGTGCCGGTTCGCCGTGCTGTTCGGCGACCCGCAGCTCGCGCTGACCGCCGTCGACCGCGTCCTGGCGATCACCGCCGACGAGGTGCGGGACGTCGCCGCGGCCACGCTGCGCCCCGACAACCGCGCGGTGCTGGTCTACGAGCCGCTGGCGACCGAGCAGAGCGAGAACGCCGACGGCGACGACGAGGAAGAGGGAGCGGACCAGTGAGCGACGCCGCCGCGTCTTTGACGAGCATGGACTTCCACCCGCAGCCGAGGCCCGGCACCGCCCGGCCCTGGGCCTTCCCGGCCCCGGACCGCGGCGCCCTGGACAACGGCCTGACGGTGCTCACCAGTCACCGCCCCGGCCAGCAGGTCGTGGCCGTGGAGATCTTCCTGCCGGCCCCGCTGGACGCCGAGCCCGCCGGTCTCGACGGTGTCGCCACCATCATGGCCCGCGCGCTCTTCGAGGGCACGGACCAGCAGAGCGCCGAGGAGTTCGCGGCCGAGCTGGAGCGCTGCGGCGCCACGCTCGACGCGCACGCCGACCACCCGGGCGTACGGGTCTCCCTGGAGGTTCCCGTCTCCCGGCTGCCCAAGGCGCTCGGTCTCGTCTCCGAGGCCCTGATCGCGCCGGCGTTCCTCGAGACCGAGGTCGAGCGCCTGGTGCGCAACCGCCTCGACGAGATCCCGCACGAGACGGCCAACCCGGCCCGCCGCGCCGCCAAGCAGCTCTCCAAGGAGCTCTTCCCGGCCGAGGCCCGGATGTCCCGGCCGCGCCAGGGCACCGAGGAGACCGTCGAGGCGATCGACGCCGCCGCGGTCCGCGCCTTCTACGAGGCGTACGTCCGGCCGGCCACGGCCACCGCCGTGGTCGTCGGCGACCTCATTGGTGTCGACCTGGACAAGGTCCTCGCCGAGACCCTGGGCGCCTGGACCGGCGAGCCGGCCGAGCCGCTCCCGATGCCGCCGATCACCGCCGACGACACCGGACGGGTCGTCATCGTGGACCGTCCCGGCGCCGTCCAGACCCAGTTGCTGATCGGCCGGGTCGGACCCGACCGCCACGACAGCGTCTGGCCGGCCCAGGTCCTGGGCACGTACTGCCTCGGCGGCACGCTCACCTCGCGGCTCGACCGGGTCCTGCGGGAGGAGAAGGGCTACACGTACGGCGTGCGCGCCTTCGGGCAGGTGCTCCGCTCGGACGGCCGGGGGAACGGCGCCTCGATGCTCGCCATCAGCGGTTCCGTCGACACGCCCAACACCGGTCCCGCTCTTGACGACCTGTGGAAGGTGCTGCGGAAGCTGGCCGCGGAGGGGCTCACCGACGCCGAGCGGGAGACGGCCGTGCAGAACCTGGTGGGGGTCGCGCCGCTCAAGTACGAGACCGCCGCCTCCGTCGCCGGGACGCTCTCCGACCAGGTCGAGCAGCACCTCCCGGACGACTACCAGGCCCAGTTGTACGCCCGGCTGGCCGAGACCGGCACGGTCGAGGCGACCGCGGCCGTGGTCAGCGCCTTCCCCGTGGACCGGCTCGTCACCGTGCTCGTCGGCGACGCGGCGCAGATCGCGGAGCCGGTGCGCGCGCTCGGGATCGGCGAAGTGACCGTCGTGACCGGCTGATTCACACCGCGGACACGGCAAGAGAGGGCCCCGACGGCGCAGTTCGTCGGGGTCCTCCCCTTTGTCCGTATTGAGGTTAAGGGTGGCTGTATGCCCTGTGGCATGTCTTACAAAATGCGTGTCCGGTTGGTGATTGAAAGACGATCCGCATAGCGTCGGTGCGTCTGTTCGTCAGTTGCACGTGCCGCACCCGCGGCATCGGACAGACATCGCCGAGTCCCCGTCAGGCGCGAGCCTGGGGAGCCGGGGACCCACGCGTAGTCCCTGGGGTGAATCGGGCGCCTTCGTCTCGTACGGAGGGGCTCGTAGGAGACCTTCCTGCTCCGAACCCGTCAGCTAACCCGGTAGGCGAGAGGGAAGGAAAGGATCAGCCCCTACATGGCGTTCACCCGTGCCACCGGGAAGCATCGTGCTCCGAGCCGGATGGCGCGCCGCGGCGTGGGCATCGCCGGCGCGGCGACGCTCGCCACCACCGGCGTCATCGGAACCCTCGCTTCCCCGGCGCTCGCCGCCGACACGGACAACCGCTCGCTCGAGGACACCGGTCTCATCAAGGTGATCACCGAGGACTCCCTCGCCGAGCGGATCGACGCCCAGGCCGCCGCCCAGGAGCAGGAGGCCTTCGAGGTCGCCGCCAAGGCGAAGGCCAAGGCCGAGGCGAAGCGCAAGGCCGAGGCCCGCGCCAAGGAGATCCGCGAGGCCGAGCAGCGTGCGGCCCGTGAGGCCGAGCGTCGTCGTCTGGCCTCCTTCCAGCTGCCCGTCGAGGGCACGTACGTGTCCACCGGCTACCAGACCGGCGGCTCGCTGTGGTCCTCCGGCAGCCACTCCGGCATCGACTTCCACGCCTCCTACGGCAGCAGCGTCGTCTCCGTCGGCTCGGGCACCGTCGTCGAGGCCGGCTGGGGCGGCGCGTACGGCAACAACATCGTCATCCGGATGAACGACGGCACGTACACCCAGTACGGGCACCTCTCCTCCATCGGGGTCTCCGTCGGCCAGACCGTCGAGCCGGGTGAGCGGATAGGCATCTCGGGCTCGACCGGGAACTCGACCGGCCCGCACCTCCACTTCGAGGCGCGGACGACGTCCGAGTACGGCTCCGACATCAACCCGGTCTCGTACCTGCGCGCCCGCGGCGTCAACGTCTGATCCAGGACGGTCCAGGACGCCCTCGCGCGGGGCCGGCGGTTCCGCCGCCGCCCCCCCCCGCATCGCAAAAGCCCCGGCTCGTACAGAGCCGGGGCTTTTCGTCGGCCGCGGGACATCGATATTCCGCCGGGGCATCGGAAATTCCGGCGTGCTGCAATAGAGTCGCAGATCGGGCGCAGAACAGGCGCCGTCGGAATTGACTCGCGCAGACCAAAGGCGGAGGTCGGACATGCGCATTCCCGCGCACTCGGTATGCACGGCGATCCGGGACGACATCGTCTCCGGCGTCTTCGAGCGGGGCAGCCGGCTGACCGAGGACCAGCTGGCCCGCCGGTACGGGGTGTCCCGCGTCCCGGTCCGCGAGGCCCTGCGCACCCTGGAGTCCGAGGGCTTCGTCGTCTCCCGCCGCCACGCCGGGGCGCATGTCGCCGAGCCCACCGACCAGGAGGCCGCCGATCTGCTCGACATGCGGGCGCTGCTCGAACCGCTGGGGGCGGCCCGCGCCGCCCAGCGGCGCACGGAGGCCCATCTCAAGGTGCTGCGCGGCCTGGTCAGGCTGGGGCAGGAGCGGGCCAGGCGCGGGCAGGGCGAGGATCTGCGCTCACTCGGCGGCTGGTTCCACGAGACCCTCGCGCAGGCCTCCGGCAGCCCGGCCCTGACGGCGCTGTTGACCCAGCTGCGGCACAAGATCGCCTGGATGTACGCGGTCGAGCAGCCCGAGCGGCCGGTGGACGCCTGGGCCGAGCACGGTGCGATCGTGGACGCGGTGGCGCGCGGCGACGCCGAGCGGGCGCGGACGCTGACCGCGCTGCACGCGGAGCGCTCGCAGTCGTTGCACCGTCTCAAGAGGCCGGACCGCGGCCGTGTGAGGGTTTCGCAACATGCAGTCAACACGGCGAGTTCCCGGAATTAACGCGCGCATCGTATACATGGAATAGCAATTCGGCGCCGCTGCTTCGTGCTGCCCGAAAAGAGGGGCAGTGTAAAAGCGAAAGGCCGCCACCGCCGGAATTCCGGCGATGGCGGCCTTTCGTCGTACAGAGGGGGCGACCCGGATCAGACGGTCTCGGGAAGCTCGTCCAGACCCTCGGCGACCAGCTTCGCCAGACGGTCCAGAGCGGCCTCGGCGCCGTCGGCCTCCGAAGCGAGCACGATCTCCTCGCCGCCCTGCGCGCCCAGGCCGAGCACCGCGAGCATGGAGGCGGCGTTCACCGGGGTGCCGTCGGACTTGGCGATCGTCACCGGAACGCCGGAAGCCGTGGCGGCACGGACGAAGATGGACGCGGGGCGGGCGTGGAGGCCCTCGGCCCAGCCGACGTTGACGCGGCGCTCAGCCATGGTGTTGCCCTTCAAGTCTCAAGCGGGTTGTCTAGACCAGTCTCTCACGGGATGCTGCGTGCTCGCGCCGACCTTCGGCCCGGATCGGACCGCCGTTCGGCCCTCCCTCACCGTGCGCGGTGCGCTCCCTACCTTGCACGGCGGACCCCCGCCGCGCGAGCGGTGTCGCGGCCGTGTCGCGGCCGGTGTCATCACCGTGTCGCGACCCGTGCCACCACCGTGCCGCGGCCGTAGGCTGACCCCATGCAGAGCGCGTCGGACCAGCTGCCGGAGCACGACTACCCCGACCACTGGGAAGCGGACGTGGTGCTCCGCGACGGCGGCACCGCGCGCATCCGGCCCATCACGGCCGACGACGCGGACCGCCTCGTCAGCTTCTACGAACAGGTCTCGGACGAGTCGAAGTACTACCGCTTCTTCGCCCCCTACCCGCGGCTGTCCGCCAAGGACGTGCACCGCTTCACCCACCACGACTTCGTGGACCGGGTCGGCCTCGCGGCGACGGTGGGCGGCGAGTTCATCGCCACCGTGCGCTACGACCGCATCAACGACCGTGGCCTGCCCGCCTCCGCCCCGGCCGACGAGGCCGAGGTCGCCTTCCTCGTCCAGGACGCCCACCAGGGACGCGGCGTCGCCTCCGCCCTGCTCGAACACATCGCGGCCGTCGCGCGCGAGCGGGACATCCGGCGTTTCGCCGCCGAGGTGCTCCCCGCCAACACCAAGATGATCAAGGTGTTCACGGATGCGGGCTACACCCAGAAGCGCAGCTTCGAGGACGGGTCCGTACGGCTCCACCTCGACCTCGAACCCACCGACCGCTCCCTCGCCGTGCAGCGCGCGCGGGAGCAGCGGGCCGAGGCCCGCTCCGTGCAGCGCCTCCTCACCCCCCGGTCCGTGGCCGTCGTGGGCGCGGGGCGGGCACCCGGCGGTGTCGGCAGGACCGTTCTCCGCAACCTCCTCGGGGCCGGGTACACCGGACGTGTGTACGCGGTCAACGCCGCGCTCGCCGGGAGCGACGGGCCCGCCGAGTTCGACGGCGTCCCCGCCCACGCCTCCGTCGCGGCCATCGGTGAACCCGTCGACCTCGCGATCGTCGCCGTCCCCGCCGAACGGGTGCCGGAAGTCGTCGCCGACTGCGGCGAGCACGGCGTCCAGGGCCTGGTCGTCCTCTCCGCCGGATACGCCGAGAGCGGGGCCGACGGGCGCGAGCGGCAGCGCCAGCTGGTCCGGCAGGCCCGCTCGTACGGCATGAGGATCATCGGGCCCAACGCCTTCGGGATCATCAACACCGCCGCCGACGTCCGGCTCAACGCCTCCCTCGCCCCGCAGATGCCGGCCGCCGGGCGGATCGGGCTCTTCACCCAGTCCGGCGCCATCGGCATCGCCCTCCTCGCCGGTCTGCACCGGCGGGGCGCCGGGCTCTCCTCCTTCATCTCGGCGGGCAACCGCGCCGACGTCTCCGGCAACGACTTCCTCCAGCACTGGTACGACGATCCCGGTACCGACGTCGTCCTGCTCTACCTGGAGTCGATCGGCAACCCCCGGAAGTTCACCCGGCTCGCGCGCCGCACCGCCGCCGTCAAGCCGGTCGTCGTCGTCAAGGGCGCCCGGCACAGCGGCAGCGCGCCGCCCGGCCACCGCGTGCCGGTCACCCGCATCCCGCACGCCACGGTCTCCGCGCTGCTCCGCCAGGCCGGCGTCATCCGCGTCGACACCGTCACCGAGCTGGTGGACGCCGGAGTGCTGCTCGCCGCCCAGCCGCTGCCCGCCGGGCCCCGGGTCGCGATCCTCGGCAACTCCGAGTCCCTCGGCCTCCTCACGTACGACGCCTGCCTGACGGAGGGGCTGCGCCCGCTGCGGCCGCTCGACCTCACCACGGCGGCGGAACCTGCGGACTTCCGGGACGCCCTCGTGGCGGCGCTCGCGGACGAGACCTCCGACGCGGTCGTCGTGAACGCGATCCCGTGGGTCGGGGAGAACGGCGCCACCGAGTTCGGCGACGGAGAGGTCCTCGCGGCCTCCCTCCGCGAGGCCGTCGCCTCCGCGCAGGCCCCGACGAAGCCGGTCGTCGTCGTCCACGTGGAGATGGGCGGCCTCGCGGAGGCCCTCGCGGTGGCCACGAGCACGCGCCCGACGGCACCGGGACGGGGCGCGGCCGCCGCCCCGGGACCCCGGCCGACCGGACTCCCGGCCGCACCGGGGGCCGAGCCCGCCGTGTCCGCCATGCCCTTCGGCCCTGGGACCGTCCCCGGGACCGGCCCCGGGGCCGAGCCCACCGGCCTCCGGCCCGGGACCCGCGCGGCCGTCTCCGGGACCGAGCCCCCCGTCCCCGGGACCGGGCGCGAGTCCGGCGCCGCCGGCCGTCGGCCCGAGCCCGGCGCAGCAGGCCACGGGACGGCCGGCCCGGGGACGAGCGGCGCCGTGTCCGCGCCCGCCGTGTCCGCCCCCGGCGTTCCGGGAGCGTCCCCGTCCGCGGCGGCACCGGCCCCCGCGTACGGGACCGGGGCCGAGGTCGGGGCCGGGACCGGGACCGGAACCGGAACCGGGATCGTCGCCGGAGACGGCGACCCGGCGCCCGCGCCCTCGCCCGGACCCGTCCCGCCCGCCACCATCCCCTCCTACCCCGCCGCCGAGCGGGCGGTGCGGGCGCTGGCCGAGGCCGTGCGGTACGGGCAGTGGCGGCGGCAGGCCGCCGAACCCGGGCGGGTGCCCGAGTACGAGGACATCGACGAGCCGGGGGCCGCCGCGCTCATCGAGCGGGTGCTCGGCGGCGACGACGCCGACCCGCGCGGTGTGACCCTCGACACCGCGCAGGCCGGAGAGCTGCTCGCCCGCTACGGCATCGCCGTGCTGCCCACGCTGCCCGCGCCCACCCCCGACGCCGCCGTCGAGGCCGCCGGCCGGCTCGGCTACCCGGTCGCCCTCAAGACGACCGCGCCCCACCTCCGCCACCGCCCCGACCTCGGGGGCGTACGGCTCGATCTGGCGTCCGAGGAACAGCTCCGCACGGCCTACGCCGAGCTGACCGAGGTCCTCGGCAAGCCCGAGGAGCTCCAGCCGGTCGTCCAGGCGATGGTGCCCCGCGGGGTCGACACCGTCGTCCGTTCCGCGATCGACCCGGCCGTCGGCGCCGTCCTCTCCTTCGGCCTCGCGGGCGCCGCGTCCGAGCTGCTCGGCGACACGGCCCACCGGCTGGTACCGGCCACCGACCGGGACGTCGCCGAGCTGGTCCGTTCCCTCCGCACCGCCCCGCTGCTCTTCGGCTGGCGCGGCTCCGCCCCCGTGGACACCCCGGCCCTCGAAGAGGTCCTGCTCCGGGTCTCCCGGCTGGTCGACGACCACCCCGAGGTGGTCGCCGTCTCCCTGGAGCCGGTGGTCGTGGCACCGCGCGGACTGTCCGTCCTCGGCGCCACCGTCCGGCTGGCCCCGCCGCCGCCCCGCACCGACCTCGGCCCGCGCAGCCTGCCGAGCTACTGAAGGGCCTGAGAGGGGCCCACAGCCCCGTAGGATGGAGTCCATGGCGAAGACCGGTACGACGACCCAGGGGCTGCGCGCGGCGATCGAGCGCAGCGGCTACTACCCGGCCCTCGTGGCCGAGGCGGTGGAGGCCGCTGTCGGCGGCGAGGCCGTCGCGTCGTACGTCGTGCACCAGGAGACCACGTTCGACGCCAACGAGGTCCGGCGCCACGTCACCGTCCTCGTCCTGACGCCGCACCGCTTCATCGTCAGCCACACCGACGAGCAGGCCGCCGACACCAGCTCCCCGACGCCGTACGCCACGACGTCCACCGAGTCCGTGAAGCTCGACCGGATCTCGTCGGTCGTCGTCAGTCGTGTCGTCGCCAACCCGGAGTCGTACACCCCGGGCACGCTGCCCCGCGAGGTGGTCCTCACCATCGGCTGGGGTGCCGTCTCCCGCATCGACCTGGAGCCCGCCGCCTGCGGCGACGCCAACTGCGACGCCGACCACGGCTACACGGGCAACGCCACCGCGGACGACCTCAGCCTCCGGGTGAGCGAGGCCGGGGACGGCCCGGACACCGTCCGGCAGACCCTCGTCTTCGCCCAGGCCCTGTCCGAAGCCATCGCGGCCACCGCCGCCCCCACGCGCTGATGGTGCAGCCGACCGCCGTGGCCCACGGCTGGCCCGACGACCCGGTTCCGCTCGCCCCGGACACCGCGCCGGTCCCCGAGTACACCTTCGGCTCCCTCGGCGACGTGCTGCCCACGCTCGTCGCAGGTCAGGGCGTGCCCGGGTGCGAGGCCCGGATCGCCGAGCTCTCCCCGGCCGACCGGAACTGCGTCTTCCTCATCGACGGGCTCGGCTGGGAGCAGATCAAGGCCCACCCGGACGAGGCCCCCTATCTGACCTCGCTCCTCGGCTCCTCGCGCGGCGGCACCGGCCGCCCGATCACCGCCGGCTTCCCCGCCACCACGGCGACCTCGCTCGCCTCCGTCGGCACCGGCCGCTACCCCGGTACGCACGGGCTGCCCGGCTACACCGTGCGCAACCCCGACACCGGCGAGCTGATGAACCAGCTCCGCTGGAAGCCGTGGACCGCGCCGCACGTCTGGCAGCCGTACCCCACCGTCTTCCGGCTCGCCCACGAGGCCGGGATCCACACCGCCCAGGTGTCCTCCCCGATCTTCGAGCAGACCCCGCTCACCAAGGTCGCGCTCAGCGGCGGCACGTTCCACGGCCGGCTCTCCGGCGAGGAGCGGATGGACTTCGCCGCCGAGCAGCTCGCCGCGGGCGACCGCTCGCTCGTCTACACGTACTACAGCGAGCTCGACGGCGCCGGACACCGCTTCGGCATCGACTCCGACGCCTGGCGCGGCCAGCTGATGTTCGTCGACCGGCTCGTACAGCGGCTCGCCGAGCAGCTGCCGCCCCGCTCGGCGCTGTACGTCACGGCCGACCACGGCATGGTCGACATCCCCTTCGACGAGCAGCACCGCATCGACTTCGACGAGGACTGGGAGCTCCGCGCGGGCGTCGCCCTCCTCGGCGGCGAGGGGCGCGCCCGGCACGTCTACGCCGTGCCCGGCGCCGAGGCGGACGTCCTCACCTGCTGGCGCGAGGTGATCGGCGAGCAGTTCTGGGTCGCGAGCCGCGACGAGGCGATCTCGCTCGGCTGGTTCGGGGACGAGATCGACGAGCGCGTGTACGGGCGGATCGGCGACGTCGTCGCCGCGGCCCACGACGACGTGGCGATCACCGCCTCCGTGAACGAGCCCCACGAGTCCGCGATGGCCGGCATGCACGGGTCCATGACCCCTGCGGAGCAGCTCGTCCCGCTGCTCGAAGTCCGCTCCTGAACCCTCCGGAACTCCGGCCCCCCGGACACCCTTCCCCCCTCCACGCCCTGAAAGGTCCCCGTCCCGTCATGCCCGAGCTGGTCTTCTTCTCCGGAACCATGGACTGCGGGAAGAGCACCCTGGCACTCCAGATCGCCCACAACCGTGACGCGCGAGGGCTGCAGGGCGTGATCTTCACCCGTGACGACCGGGCGGGCGAGGGCAAGCTCTCCTCCCGGCTCGGCCTGGTGACGGAGGCGGTCGAGGCGCCGGAGGGCATGGACCTGTACGCGTACCTCGTCACCCAGCTCTCCCAGGGCGGCAAGGCCGACTACGTGATCGTCGACGAGGCCCAGTTCCTCGCACCGGAGCAGATCGACCAGCTCGCCCGGGTCGTCGACGACCTCGGGCTCGACGTCTTCGCCTTCGGCATCACCACCGACTTCAGGACCAAGCTCTTCCCCGGCTCGCAGCGGCTCATCGAGCTGGCGGACCGCCTCGAGCAGCTCCAGGTCGAGGCGCTGTGCTGGTGCGGCGCCCGCGCCACGCACAACGCCCGCACGGTGGGCGGCGAGATGGTCGTGGAGGGCGAGCAGGTCGTCGTCGGCGACGTGAACCGCCCGGCCGAGGAGATCGGTTACGAGGTGCTGTGCCGACGCCATCACCGGCGCCGGATGACCTCCGCCTCGGCCCAGGCCGGGGCCCTCTCCCCGGACGTGCTGCCGGTCAACGGCTGAGCCCTCGCGGGGCCCGGTCCGTACGGCGGGACCGGAGCGGGAGAGAAACGGTATCGGGGCGCTCGACTCTGGCGGAGTAGTTCTCTGCAGGAGGAGTCTTTCGATGAAACATCCCCCGGACCGGATCGACGTGGCCGAGGGGCTGCGCCACATCCTTCAGGAGCTGTCCGCCATCGAGCGGTCGGTCGAGGGTGAACGCGCGGGCCTGCCGGATGCCCGTACGGACGGAGAGGGGTCCTGGGACGGGCCCGAGTTCACCGTCGAGACCGTCAGCGACAACAGCATGCACACCGTGGTGGACATCAGGGCGCTGCGCGGCCCCGGCCAGCCTCCGCCCGACCGTGCCGGGCCCGACGAGGAAGAGGTCGCCGCGCTGCGCGCGACCGTGCGCGCGCTGCTCGATCTGGCGGACATCGGATCCGGGCGGGTGTGTACCACCGTGGTCCTCACGCGGCGGGGGCCACGGGTGGTCAGTTGCCGGCTGGGCGGCGGCGCGACCGTGTTCGCAAGGGAGCCGGGGGCGGGGGCGCCTGGCTGAGCGGGATTCCTCAGAACGGCTGTACCCGGGCTGACCTGGCGTTCCCGGGTGCGTTCCCGTGCCGTGCCGGAAGGCGGTATCGGCTCGGGAACGGTCCGGGAACGGGTCACCGGAGAGTACGTGGTGTCGGGAAGCAGAACCGGAGAAAACCACGTAAAGGGGATATGGCCATGGGACGCAAGTCGACTGGATTCGCCGGGATCGTCGTCGCCGCCGCTCTCGCCCTCGGGCTCGGGGTCACGGTCGAGGCGGGTCACGAGCAGAGCCGGCCGGTCGGCGTGCAGGTCCAGGCCGACGACCAGGGCCCGACGGTGATCGGCAAGGGCGGGGTGGTCCGGGCCGGTGCGACCGACGACCAGGGGCCGACCGTCATCGGGTCCCGGATCGTCCGGGCCGGTGCCACCGACGACCAGGGGCCGACCGTCATCGGGAAGGGCGGCGTCGTCCAGGCCGGTGCCACGGACGACCAGGGCCCGACGGTCATCGGCAAGGGCGGAGTGGTCCAGGCCGGTGCGACCGACGACCAGGGTCCGACCGTCATCGGGTCCCGGATCGTCCAGGCCGGTGCCACCGACGACCAGGGCCCCACGGTGATCGGCAAGGGCGCGCCCGTCGCCGGCGGTCAGAGCGTCCTCGCCGCCTGATTCCCGCCGGTACGCAGGCCACGTCGCGCCCGATTCCCGCCGGTACACAGGCCACGTCGGCCAGATTCCCGCCGGTACGCAGGCCACGGTGTGCCTGACTCCCCCGGTACGCCGGCCACGTCTCGGCCTCGGCCCTGCCGGCCGGCTCGGTGACGTCAGCTACGACGGCGTTCCGCCGGAACGCCCATCTCGCCGAACAGCTCCTCCGCCGAGCGTTCGTTGCGCGCCGCCTCCTCCGAGAGGCCGAGGGCGGCCTGGGCGCGGGCCATGCCGGACAGGGCGTAGGCCATCTCGATGCGGAAGTCGAGGGAGTGCGCCACCACGTGGGCGCTCTCGTGCAGACCGAGCGCCGCCACGTACTCCTTGCGCTTGTAGAGGTAGCGGCCGACGGTGTTCTCGACCTTGGCCCGGCGCAGTGGAGAAACGTTTGGCCCGATGGTTTCCATGGCCCGGTCCGCGTACCGGACGGCCTGATCGTCCCGGCCGAGACGCTGGGCGACCTCCGCGAGCAGCGCGAGGGCGAGGGCCACCTGCCCCGGGTCGCTGTTCTCGGTGCAGAGCGCCCTGGCCCGTGCGAGACACGTGTCGGCGGCCTCGTTGTCACCGAGGCAGGCATGGGCGAACGCCAGGTCCGTGAAGGCCACCAACTTGTTCTCGTGCTGCCCCAGTTCGTCGCAGAGCGCGATCGCCCGACGGGCCGCCGACGCCGCCTCCTCGTGCCGCCCCCACTGCTCGTAGAGGGTGCTGAGCAGGGTGAGGCTCTCGGCCTCCGCCCGGCTGGCGCCCAGCTCCCGCTGGTGCGCGATCGACTTCTCCAGATGGGACAGCGCCTGCGGGAACCGGCCGAGGAGACTGTTGAGCTGGCCGAGGGCGCCCTCGCTGTGGGCCAGCGTCTGGACGTCCCCGAGCCGTTCGGCGACGTCCCGGCCCTCCGTGGCCACCTCGATGCCCTCGGCGAAGCGGCCCAGCTTCCAGCACGCCACGCCCAGATTGGACAGGCTCACCCCCAGCAGCGGCAGTTCGCCGAGGCGACGCGCGGCGGCCACCGCCAGGAGCCCCATCGAGCGGAACTCCTCCAACTGGCCCCGCGCGCTGAGCTGGAAGGCCAGGTTGCGGCTCAGGAACACGGTGTGGCGATCATGTCCGAGCCGGTCGGCCAGGCCCACCGCGCCGAGGAGCGACCCCTGCTCCCGCGCGAACCACTGCTCGGCCTGCTCGCTCCCCGGGAACCGCGGCAGCCGCGCGAGCCACGCGTCCGCGTCCTCCACCTCCGCCACCTCGGTGGGAATGCGGCGCCGGCCCGGGAACATCACCTGACAGGCCGACTCCGTCGCCGCCAGGTAGTAGTCGAGCAGCCGGCGCGTCGACGCGGAGTCGTCCTCCTCCGTCGCCGTCGACCTGAGGCTCTGCGCGAAGCTGCGCACCAGATCGTGGAAGGTGTACAGACCGATCTCGGGCTGCTGCAACAGATGGACGTCCAGCAGGAGTTCGAGGATGTCCTCGGCGTCGGCCGGATCGGTCTCCAGGAGAGCGGCCGCCGCGTACACGTCGAGGTCGCCGCCGGGATGCAGGGCCAGGCTGCGGAACGCGGTACGGCAGTCCTGCTCCAGGGCCTGGTACGACAGACGCAGGGTGGCGGCGACGCTGCGCTGCCCCGAACTCAGCTCGTCCAGCCGGCGCGTCTCGTCCCGCAACCGGTCGGCCAGGTAACGAAGCGTCCAGCGGGGCCTGTTGCGCAGCCGGGCGGTCGCGATCCGCAGCGCCAGGGGAAGACGGCCGCACAGCCGGGCCAGCTCGGCCGCCGCCTCCGGCTCCGCCGCGTACCGCCGCTCGCCCAGCGTCTCCGCCATCAGGGCCGCGCACTCCGCCGGCGACATCACGTCGATCGAGATCCACTGCGCCGAGTCGAGGTCCACCAGCCGGGCCCGGCTGGTGACGAGGACCAGGCAGCCCGGTGTGGTCGGCAGCAGCGGGCGTACGCCGTCGGCGTCGGCGGCGTTGTCGAGGAGCAGCAGCAGCCGCTTCCCGGTGACGGTCGACCGCCACAGTGCCGTACGGCCCGCGAGGTCCTCCGGGATGCGCGCGCCCGGCACGCCCAGGGCGCGTAACAGACTGTCGAGCGCTCCGCCGGCGGTCACCGGCTGCTCGCCGGGCGTGTAGCCGCGCAGGTCGATGTAGAGCTGGCCGTCGGGGAACTCGGCGGCCAGCGAGTGCGCCGCGTGCACGGCGAGCGAGGTCTTGCCGCTGCCGCCCATGCCGTCCAGGGCCACGATCCGGGAATGCCGCGCGCAGTCCCGCCCGGCCGAGTCGAGCAGCTCCCGCAGTTCGTCGCCGCGGCCGGTGAAGTCCGCCAGGTCGTACGGCAGGGTGCACGGTGCCTCGGCGGGCGCGGCCTCCGGCACGGCGACCGGGGCAGCGACGGGCGGGGGAGCGGGGGCGGCCAGCTCCGGACTGTCGCGGAGGATCCCCTCGTACACCCTGGTGAGCCGGGGGCCCGGGTCGACGCCCAGCTCCTCCACCAGGAGTTCGCGGACCCGGCTGTACTCCTCGAGCGCCTCGGCCTGCCGCCCCGAGCGGTACAGGGCGAGCATCAACTGGGCGCGCAGCGACTCGTGCAGGGGATGCGCCTGCACCAGATCCCGCAGATCGACGACGAGTTCCGCCGTCTCGCCCAGACCGAGGCGGAGATCGAAGAGCTGCTCCGCGGCGGCGAGCCTGCGCTCCTCGAGCGCGGTGGCCGCCGCCTCGATCACCGGGCCGCCCGCCCCCGACAGGATCGGTCCCCGCCAGAGGCCGAGGGCACGGCGCAGGGATTCCACCGCGTCGGCCGCCCGGCCCTCGCCCGGGGCGTCCCGGGCCGATTTCACAAGATTCCCGAACTCCGTCAGGTCGAGCTGCTCCGGAGCGAGCACCACCCGGTATCCGGGGCCGTCGGTGACGATGACCTCGCTGCCCGCGGGGATGCGCCGGCGCAGATCCGCGACCGCCTTGCGGACCTGGTGCGAGGCGGTCGCCGGCGGGTCCTCGGCCCAGGCCGACTCCACCAGCCGGCCGATCGTCAGCACCCGTCCCGGCTCCAGGAGCAGCGTACCGAGCACGCGTTCCTGGATGAGACCCCCCAGCCTCAGCCGGGAACCGTCGGCCCAGCCCTCGAGGGGGCCCAGCACGTTGAATCTCAGCGATTGCTCCTCGGCAGCGGTCATTGCCGCGAGCACCCCCCCAGGTCTCCCGTCCACGCCCTCGGCGCCGGTGATTGCGGATCCTAGCCCGTTCCCGTGACCCCCGGGAACGAGGCGGTACGGGATCGGTAAGCGGTCCCGCCACCGTATGACCCACGAGGCCGACTCCTTCACGGCCCTCGCGACTGAGGACCCCCCATGCAGCAAGGAGACTGGTCATGACCGAACAGGCATCGCCGGACGGGCTCGCCGAGCAGCTGCGGGCGGCACGGCAGTGGGCCGGCATCACCCAGGAGCAGCTGGCCGGCCTGTCGACCGTCAGCGTGCGCGCCATCCGGGACCTGGAGCAGGGACGGGTGCGGCACCCGCGCCGGGAGACGCTCCGGCTGCTCGCCGGTGCCATGCGGCTGAGCGACGCCCGCCGCGCCGCCCTCGAGCTGGCCGTCGAAGGGGCGGAGGCCGGCACGGTGATGCGGGAGGCGTACGGCGCCGAACTGGCCCCGCCGCCCAAGCCCTTGCGCAGACTCGTCGGCCGCGCCGAGGAACTCCGCGTCCTGACCGGTCTGTTGGCCACCGAGCACGAGCGGCTCCTCAGCGTGGTGGGCCTGGCCGGGGTGGGCAAGACCCGACTGGCCCAGGAGGCGGCCCTGTTGCTCCACGGCCGCGACCGTATGCCCGTCGTCTGGGTCGACATGGCGGAGACCGCGCCGCCGGCGGCCGGGCCCGCCGGGACCCGCAGCCCGCGGTCCGCGCTGACGGGCTGGGCCCGCTCCCTGGCCCTCGGCGGCCGGGGCCTGGACGAACTCGCCTCCGTGATACGCGGCCGGGCCACCCTGCTCGTCCTCGACGGCCACGACACCGGCCCCCACCTCACACCCCCGCTCCTCGAACTGCTGCACGTCTGCGAGCGGCTCAAGGTACTGATCACCACGCGCGAGCCGCACCGCACCCCGGGCAACCGGATGCTGCCGCTCGGCCCGCTGCCGGTACCCGACCCGGAGCACGGAGAGTCCCCGAACGGCGCCGAAGCCCTCGGCGCCTCCCTGACCGCCGGCCGGCCCGCCGTCGAGCTCATGCTGTCGTACGTCGGTCACATGCGCCCCGACCTGATGCCCGGCGACTCGCTGGTGCGCACGGTGGCGGGGCTCAGCCGGGCCCTCGACGGCGTGCCGCGGGCGATGGAGGCGGCAGCCTCCTGGCTGCTGCTGCGTTCGCCCGCGGAGCTGCTGCGGATCGCGCGGACCACGCCGCTCGACGTCGTGGACGACGTGACCGCGGGGGACACCGGCGGCGACGGGGGCGGCGAGGGACTCGCCGCGCTGCTCGCGGCGGCCGTGGCCCGGCTCGACGACGGGCCCGCGGCGCTGCTGGGCGACCTGAGTCTCCTTCCCGACGGCTGGAGCGCCGACCAGGCCGCCGCCGGTCTGTCGGCGACCCCGGCCGCCGTGGTGCGCGACGTCCACGCGCTGATGCTGCGCGGCCTCGTACGACGCCTTCCCGGCGAGGAGGACGGCGCCCCGCGGTTCGGGGTGCTCAACCTGGTGCGGCAGCTCGCCGCCGAACGCGCCGCCTCGCTCGTACCGACGACGGCCCTCGTCTCCTCCTGAACGGACCCCGAGCTCCCCCCGATTCCTCTTCCCGCTCCTCGTCCCTCCCGTTCCCTTCCGTTCGCTCCCTTCCCTTCCCTTCCCTTCCCTTCCCCCTCCTGTCCTCTTCCCCTCCCTTCCTCCTCCTCGAAGAAAGGCCCGTCCGCCATGCGCAACCTGATCTCGCTCGCCGACCTGAAGCCCGAGCAGCTCGCCCGTATCGTCGCCCGCGCCGTCGAGTTCGGCACCGGCGGCGTCGACGACAAGCCGCTGGCCGGCCGCCAGGTCGGTGTCTACTTCCGCAAGTCGTCCACCCGGACCCGGACCTCGTTCTGGAGCGGCGCCACCCGGCTGGGCGCCGACGTCATCACCTTCGGCCCCGACGAACTCCAGCTGACCACCGGTGAGACCGTCGAGGACACCAGCCGCGTCCTCGGCCAGTACCTCGACGCGCTCGTCGTCCGCACCAACGGCGACGTCGCGGAGATGCGCCGCCTCGGCGGCAGCCCCGACCTCGCCGTGGTGAACGCCCTCAGCCTCGACGAGCACCCGACGCAGGCGATCGCCGACCTGACCACGCTCGCCGAGCACTTCGGGAAGCTCGCCGGGCTCCATGTGCTCGTCGTCGGCGAGGGCAACAGCTCCGGCGCGGCGCTCGCACTGGCCGGCGCGCTCACCCCCGGGCTGCGGATCACCCTGCTGAGCCCCGAGGGGTACGAGGTGCCCAAGAGCACCATGGACCTCGTCGACGAACTCAGCGGCGGCGACCACCAGGTGCGCCGCATCACCGATCCGGCCGAGGTCGAGGGCCCCGTCGACGCGGTCTACACGAGCCGCTGGCAGACCATGGGCGTGCCGAAGGCGGACCCCGACTGGCTGACGGCGTTCGAGGGCTTCGCCATCGACCGCGCGTTCTTCGAGCGGTACAGCGGCCCGGACACCGTCTTCCTGCACGACCTGCCCGCCGTGCGCGGCCAGGAGGTCACCGACGAGGTCCTCGACGGTGAGCGCAGCCTCGCCTGGCGGCAGGCCCACCACAAGATGACCGCGGCGATGGCCGTACTGGAGTGGTGCGTGGTCGGCGAGAACTGAGCGGCACAGATCTGAAACGGACGGGGGCGGCGTCGGCACGGGTTCGTGGAACCCGGTACCGACGCCGCCCCCGCGTCTGTGCGACGTTCGTCAGCCGCCCATCGCGGCGACCACCGAACGAGGCCGCAGATCCGTCCAGTTGGCCTCGATGTACTCGGCGCACTCCTGCTTGCTGCCCTCCTCGCGGACCAGCTGCCAGCCCTCCGGGCGGCGGATCAGGGCGGGCCACAGCGAGTGCTGGCCCTCGTCGTTGGCCAGGACGACGAAACGGCCGTCGGCGTCGTCGAACGGATTGGTTGCCATGGCTTCACCTCTGTGGGTTCCGTGGAACGGGGATCCGGTGCCGCACCGGTGCCTCGACGCTACGAGACGGTGTCCGCCGGTTCGGGCAGCCGGGGCGGCAGTTGGGCGGCAGCCCGCCCGAGCCTCGTGCGCGGCGGCCGGCCCCGCGCGCGGGGTCCTATACGAGGACGCGGGACACGTCGTTGGCGCGTGTGACGGCGATGCCGGTGGCCACCGCGGCGGCCCGCACCGAGCCGAGCGCCTCGCGCAGCAGCTCCGTGCGCAGCTGGGGCTGGTCCGCCAGCTCCGGCCGGTCGGCGTCGATCAACTGCACCGCCGCCTCCAGTACGGCGAACGTGGCCTCGCCCAGGGGCTCGTGGCGGTCGGCATCGGTCATGACGTCGCGCAGGGCCGCGGCCAGTTCCGCGGCGGGGGCGATCTGGGACATGGGTCCACTCCTCAGGGTTCTCGGACGCGCGTGCTCCCGCGTTCCGCTCCGGCCGACGGGGCTCCGGAGCGGCGGATTTCGACTGTAGGGCGGGCCGGGAGGGCGGCGGCGACAGGCACCGGCAACTGCCGCCCGGCTGCCGCCCGGGGCGCCGGTCGACGGTGTTCCGCGTTCCTACGATCGATGCCGAAGGGATGTTCCGAGCGATCCAGGACCTCCTTCTCCCACTTGTCATCCCACGATGTGGACGAAGAAGTGATGATGCAGACTGCGGAATGGGCGTCCCGAGAGCGATCCGGGCCGCTGGACGTCGTTGTCACCGGACTGCCGTCCGATGCGCACACCTGGAACCTCGTATTCATCCAGCTGCTGATCGAGGACCTGGGACACCACGTCATCAACCTGGGCCCGTGCGTCCCCCAGGACGAGATCGTCGAATCCTGCGGCAAGTACCAGCCCGACCTGCTCGTGGTCAGCACCGTCAACGGCCACGGCTTCCAGGACGCCGACCAGCTCATCCGGGCGATCCGCTCGCGCTGGGAGCTGGCCGGCCTGCCCGCCGTCATCGGCGGCAAGCTGGGCGTCCTCGGCGCCGAGCAGCGGGCCGGGCACGGCCGCCGGCTCCGTGAGGCCGGCTTCGACGCGGTGTTCCAGGACGACCCGGAGCAGGGGCAGGACGCGGGCCTCGGCGCCTTCGAGGCGTTCATCGCCCGACTGGACGCAGAGCGAGGCCCGGCCGCCGCGCTCCCCGGCGACGGCGCCCCGGCCGCCCCGCTCCCGGCCGACGGCGCACCGGCCGCCCGGCTCCCGGGCGACGGCGCCGCGGTCACCGACCGCTTCCCCGCCGGCCGCGCCCCGGTGGCCTCCGCCGCCCCCCTCGAAGGGGTGGCAGGGTGACCTCCTTCGGCCGGTTCGTGTCCGCGGCCCACGCGAGGGGCGCCCTCGTGGTCCAGCCCCGCATGGGCTTCTCCCAGCCCGCCCGCATGAGGACCGGGCTGGCGGCCACCAAGGCCGCCACGGACGCCGTCGCCGGCACCCTCACCATCGACAGCTACACCCGGGTCTGCGACGAGCCCTCGGCCGTCCGCGCCCTGGGCGACGGCATCCCGCTCAACGGCTACCCCATCACCTCCTACAGCCCGAGCACCTCGCACTGGGTCCTGGACGGACTCGCGGACGAGACCTTCCCCGTCCAGGTCCGGCACGGCTCGGCACGGCCCCAGCGGATCGTCGCCGCGCTCGCCCGGCTCGGCCTCACCGCGACCGAGGGCGGACCCGTCTCGTACTGCCTGCCCTACGGCCGTACCCCGCTGGAGGACTCCGTCCGCAACTGGCGGGAGACCTGCCTGCAGTTGGCCGCCCTGCGCGCCGACGGCGCGGAACCCCACCTGGAGAGCTTCGGCGGCTGCATGCTCGGCCAGCTCTGCCCGCCGGGACTGCTCGTGGCCATCAGCGCCCTGGAGGGGGTCTTCTTCCACCGGGCCGGACTGCGGTCCGTCTCGCTCAGCTACGCCCAGCAGACCAACCCCGAGCAGGACCGGCAGGCGGTGCGCGCGCTGCGCCGGCTCGCCGCCGAACTCCTGCCGGACACCGACTGGCACGTCGTCGTCTACACCTACATGGGCGTCTACCCCAGGACCACACGCGGAGCCCACGCCCTCCTGGCGGACTCCGCCGAGCTCGCGGTCCGGGCCGGCGGGCAGCGGCTCATCGTGAAGACCGCCGCCGAGGCCCACCGCATCCCGACCGTCGCCGAGAACGTCCGGGCGCTGCGCATCGCGACGGAGGCGGCCCGCCGGGCCGCCGCGACCCCGGGCGCCGAGGACGGGGACGACGAGGCCGGCAACCCCGTCTACGCGGAGGCCCGCGCCCTCGTGGACGCCGTGCTCGACCTGCACTCCGACCTCGGCAGCGCGCTCCTGAAGGCCTTCGAGCGCGGCTACCTGGACGTCCCCTACTGCCTGCACCCCGACAACGCCGGCCGCTCCCGCAGCCACATCGACGCGGCGGGCCGCCTGACCTGGTCGAACATCGGGGCCATGCCCATCGGGCGGGTCGCCGGACGCAGCGGCGCCCGGCTCACCGCGACCGGACTCCACGACGCGCTGACCTTCGTACAGCGCCGATACGACCACCTCGACACCCGCACCGAGGACGTCGACCCCACCCCCGTCGACGCCCCGCTCCTCCAGGAGGTATGACCATGACCGTCACCATCGCCGAGGCCGTGGACGAGGCGCTCCTGCCGTTCCCGTCCTCGCCCGACGCGCATCTGACCGATCCGCTCACCCGGGCCACCCTGCGCGTGCAGAGCCACATGCTCACCGCCACCCGCGCCTTCCTGACCGCCCGCGGCTTCCAGGAGCTGCTGCCGCCCATCATCGGCCCGGTCACCGACCCCGGCATCCGCGGCTCCAAGCAGGTGGACGTCGACTTCTACGGCCACAAGTACAAGATGATGACGAGCGCGATCCTCTACAAGCAGGCCTCGCTCCTCGCCTTCGACAAGATCTTCTACATCGCGCCCAACGTCCGGCTCGAACCCCTCGAGACGGCCGTCACGCACCGCCACCTCGCCGAGTTCCACCAGATCGACGTCGAGATCCGCGACGCCCGCCGCGAGGACGCCATGGACCTCGCCGAGCAGCTCGTCACCCATGTCGTCGCCGAGGTCGTCTCCCACATGCCGGCCGAACTCGACCTGCTGGGCCGGGACACCGACGCCCTGCGCGAGATCTTCGCGGCTGCCTTCGGACGCGTCGGCCACCAGCAGGCCACCGCGGAGCTGATCGGCCTCGGCCACCCCCAGGACCCCGCCGCCGAGATCGACTGGCAGGGCGAGGAGATCGTCTCCGCCCGCGCGGACCGCCCCTTCTTCATCACCGACTACCCCAAGGGCTCCCGCGGCTTCTACGACAAGGAGAACGCCGAACAGCCCGGCGTCCTGAGGAACTTCGACCTCATCGCCCCCGAGGGCTACGGCGAGCTCGCCAGCGGCAGCGAGCGGGAGCACGACTACGCCACCCTCGTCACCCGCATGCGGGAGACCGGCGAGAACCCCGCCAAGTACGGCTGGTACCTGGATCTGGCCCGCCGCGGCATCCCCGCCAGCTCCGGCTTCGGCATCGGCCTCGAGCGCTTCACCCGCTACGTCACCGGACGGCAGGCCGCCTGGCAGGCCAGCGCCTACCCGAAGCTCCCCGGGGTGGTGTCGGCGTGAGCACCGCACTCGTCGCGGACGGCTTCCCCGAGGAGCAGGTCCGGCAGCGCGCCCGGCACGGCGCCGGGGCGGTCTTCCCCGCCGAGGCGGGCTACGGCACCGGACTGCTCGGCGCCCTTCCCGCCCCGTCCCCGGAACGGACCGGGTACGACCCGGAGGACGTGCTGGAGCGGATCCGGATCGTGCCGCCCGTCTTCATGCCCGAGCGGCTGAAGAAGCTCATCGACCTCGCCCGCGAGCCGCTCTACAGCGACGTCGAACTCACCACCGTCATCGGCGGGTTCACCAGCAGGCTGCCGCTGTACGTGTCGGCCTTCGGGTCCACCCGGGCCGCCAGCCACGACCTCGGCGAGGTCGCCGGACGGCAGGCCGGAGCACTCGGCATCCCGCTGGTCATCGGCGAGAACGTCGTCCCCGTCAACGGCTACCGCAGCGCCGGCGAGGCCGGCGCCTCCCCGCTGCTCGGCCGGATCGCCGCCTACGCAGAGGCGGCCGACGGCGAGCACGGCGGCGTCGTCGTCCAGCAGTCCACCGAGGACGCCGACGCCGAGGTGTGGAACCTCGTCTACAGCGACCCCGTCACGGAACCCCTGCTCGCCACCGGCCGGCTCGCCTTCGAGCTCAAGGTCGGCCAGGGCGCCAAGCCCGGCCTCGGCGGGCTCACCCTGCTCGACCGGCAGACCGCCGGCCAGGTCGCGGAGCAGTACTCCCTCGACGAGGTGTTCGGCGCGGGCAGCGACCAGGTGCTCCGGGTCGCCAGCCCCGGCACCTTCACCGAGGAGATCCTGCGCCAGCAGATCCGCCTCATGCGCAACAACTTCCCCCGCGCCCGGGTGTGGGTGAAGCTCCACCCCGGCCGGGACGTGGCCCACGCCGCGGCCACCGCCTGGGCGGCCGGCGCGGACTCCGTCACCGTCGACGGCGCGGAGGGCGGCACCGCCTGGGCCCCCACCGGCTTCCTCGGCCACGTCGGCCTGCCGCTCGCCGACTGCCTGCGTCGGGTCGGACCCACCGACCACTGCCTCCTCGCCAGCGGACGCATGTGGGAGGGCACCCGCGCCGTCAAGGCCCTCGCCCTCGGCGCCCGCGCCGTCGGCCTCGGCCGCGCCGCACTGCTCGCCGTCGACGAGGACCGCGAGGCGGGCCTCACCCGGCTCGTCGAGGCCCTCGCCCTCGAACTGCGGATGCTGACCAGCGCCGTCGGCAAGTACCACGTGAACGCCCTGGACCCGGAGGACCTGCTCCTGCCGGACCGGTGGGAGCGGCCGCCCGCCGCCCCCGGCGCCGCCTAGATCCGCCTCAGCACCACCTACGCGATTCCCAGTCGTGGCCGTACGGGATGTCCGGCACGCCGCGAGACCCGTACCCGCCCGAACCTTCGAGAATGGTGTCGAGAAGATGTCTCACCAGCACTCCGTCCAGGCTCCCGCCGTCGACATCGACGCGTACAACAGCACCGCCGTGCGGCTCCCCGAGGGCGCCCTGCACGAGTTGTTCGCCGCCCAGGCCGCACGGACGCCGGACGCCGTGGCGCTGGTGTGCGGGGAACGCGAACTCACCTACCGCGAGCTGGACTCGGCCGCCACGGCCCTGGCGCACGGTCTGCGTGACCGGGGCGTCCGGCCCGGCGACGGCGTCGGTCTCTTCCAGGACCGCTCCCTCGCCTACGTCGTCGCGATGCTCGCCGTCCTCAAGGCGGGCGGCGCCTACGTGCCGCTCGATCCGCGTCAGCCGGAGGAGCGGCGGGCGTTCATCCTCGCCGACACCGGGGCCGTACTCCTCCTCACCGACCGCGACGAGCGGGACGTGGCCTTCGCCGGCGACCTGCCGGTGCTGCGCCTGACGGAGGACGTGACGGTTCCGGAGCGGGACGACGCGGCCGCCCTCGATGTGACCGTGCACCCGGACCAGTCGGCGTACGTGATGTACACGTCGGGTTCGAGTGGTGTGCCGAAGGGGGTGGCGAACACCCATCGGAACGTTGTGGAGTTGGCGCTCGATCCGTGGTGGGCGTCGGGTTCGGGGGAGCGGCACCGTCGGGTGCTCGCGTACTCGCCGCTGGCGTTCGACTCCTCCACGTACGAGCTGTGGGTGCCGCTCCTGAGCGGTGGGACTGCGGTGGTGCTGAGCGCGCCGAAGGTGGACATCGGCGAGCTGGCCCGGGTGATCACCCGACAGGGCATCACCGCGGTGTACTTCACGACGGCCCTCTTCGACGCGATGGCCTCGGAGGCGGTCGAGTCGCTCGCCGGGCTCTCCGAGATCTGGACGGGTGGCGACGTCCTCTCCGCGCCGGCCCTCCAGCGGGTCCTGGACACCTGCCCGGACACGTCGGTGGTGCACGCCTACGGTCCGACGGAGTCGACGGTGTTCTGCAGTTACCAGGCCTTCGAGCCGGGTGGTGAGCGGGTGGTGGAGCGGCTGCACCTCGGGGTGCCGATGGCCAACACCCGGATGTACGTACTGGACGAGGAGCTGCGGCATGTCCTCCCCGGGACCGTGGGAGAGCTGTACGTCGCCGGCAGTCATCTGGCCCGGGGGTACGTGGGCAGGTCCGCGCTGTCGGCCGAGCGGTTCGTGGCGGACCCGTTCGGTCCCGCCGGTGAGCGGATGTACCGGACGGGTGACCTGGCGCGGTGGAACGAGTTCGGTGAGGTGGTCTTCGAGGGGCGTGCGGACCAGCAGGTGAAGCTACGTGGTTTCCGCATCGAGCTCGGTGAGATCGAGACCGCGCTGCTCGCCCATGACGCGGTGGCGCAGGCGGCGGTGATCGTGCGGGAGGACCGGCCCGGCGACAAGCGTCTCGTCGCCTACGTCGTCCCCGCCTTCGACACCCGCATCGACACCGAGGCCCTCCACGGCCACAGCGCCGACCGCCTCGCCGAGTACATGGTCCCCTCCGCGTTCGTCGCACTCGACGTCCTCCCCCTGACCGCCAACGGCAAGCTCGACCGCCGCGCCCTTCCGCAGCCCGTGCTCAACGGCGAGAGCGACGGACGGGCCCCGCGCAACCCCGTCGAGGAGGTGCTGTGCGGCCTGTTCGCCGACGCACTCGGTGAGCCCGCCGTCTCCATCGACGACGACTTCTTCCGCCTCGGCGGACACTCGCTCCTCGCCACCCGCCTCGTCGGCCGCGTCCGCACCGCCCTCGCCACCGAACTCTCCCTCCGCGACTTCTTCCTGTACCCGACCGTCGCCGGACTCGCCCGGCTGATCACCGCCGGCGCAGGGCAGGCCCCGCGCCCCGCGCTCACCGCCGCCGGCCGGTCCGACGACGACCTCCCGCTCTCCGCCGCCCAGCGCCGCCTCTGGTTCCTCGACCAGATGGAGGGCCCCTCCGCCACGTACAACATCCCCCTCGCCGTACACCTCACCGGCGCCGTCGACCCGGAGGTGCTGCGGCAGGCGCTCGGTGACGTGATCGCCCGCCAGGAGGTCCTCAGGACCAGCTATCCGGTGCACGAGGGCGAACCGCGCCAGCACATCGCCGACCCCGAGCAGGTCACCGTGCCGCTCACCGTCGCCACCGTCTCCGAGGACGAGCTGCCCGGCCGGCTCGCGGAGGAGACCGCGCACCTCTTCGACCTCGCCGCCGAACTCCCCCTGCACGCGGTGCTCCTCGAACTGGCACCGACCCGGAGCGTGCTCGTCCTGGTCGTGCACCACATCGCCTCCGACGGCTGGTCCCACACGCCCCTCATGCGGGACCTCGGCGCCGCCTACACCGCCCGCGCCCTGGGAACGGCGCCCGACTGGGAGCCGCTGCCCGCCCAGTACGCCGACTACTCCCTCTGGCAGCGGGACCTGCTCGCCGACCACGAGGAGAGCCAGCTCGCCCACTGGCGGGAGGCGCTCGCCCAGCTGCCCACCGAGGTCACCCTGCCCACCAGCCGGCCCCGTCCGGTCGTGGCCTCCTACCGCGGCGCCACCCACACCGTGCACTGCCCGGCGGAGACCCACCAGGCGCTCAGCACCCTGGCCAGGGAGCACGGCGTGACCCTGTTCATGGTGGCGCAGGCGGCCACCGTGGCCCTGCTGTCCCGTTCCGGGGCGGGCACCGACATTCCCCTCGGCTCACTCGTCGCCGGGCGGACCGACGAGGCCCTGGAGGACCTGGTCGGGTTCTTCGTCAACACCCTCGTCCTGCGCACCGACGCCTCCGGCGACCCGACCTTCCGTGAACTCCTCGACCGGGTCCGGGAGACCGACCTCGGCGCCTGGGCCCACCAGGACCTGCCCTTCGACCGGCTCGTGGAGACCCTCAACCCCGAGCGCTCCGCCGCCCGCCACCCCCTCTTCCAGGTCATGCTCACCCTCGCCGAGGCCGCCGAGGCCACGCCCCGGCTGCCGGGCGTCCGCGCCGAGACCCGGCAACTGAGCGCTGGCATCGCCAAGTTCGACCTCACCGTCAACTTCTACGAGCACCGTGACCGGGTCGGCCACCCCAACGGCCTCGACATCGTCCTCGAGTACGCCACCGACCTGTACGACCCCGACACCGTCGAGGCGGCCGGCGAGCGGCTGACCCGGGTCCTGGATGCCGTCATCGCCGACCCGGACGTCAAGGTCGCCGACATCGAGCTGCTCTCCGACGCCCAGCGTCACGCGCTGCTCGCCGACTACAACGACACCGCCGTGCCGCTCCCCGGGGGCGCGCTGCACGAGCTGTTCGCCGCGCAGGCCGCGCGGACGCCGGACGCCGTGGCGCTGGTGTGCGGGGCACACAAGACGACGTACCGCGAACTCGACCGCGCGTCGGACGCCTTCGCCGCCCGCCTCGCCGCGCACGGGGTCCGGCCGGGTGGCGCCGTGGGCCTCTTCCTCGACCGCTCCGCGGAGTTCGTGGTCGCGGCCCTCGCCGTCCTCAAGGCGGGTGGCGCCTACGTGCCGCTGGACCCGCGTCAGCCGGAGGAGCGGCTCGCGTTCATCCTCGCCGACACGGGCGCGCCGCTCCTCGTCACCGATCGCGTGGCCCAGGACGTCGGGTTCGCCCGGGGCGTGGACACGCTGCCGGCTCCCGACGTACGGGCCCTGCTCGCCGAGCCCGATGTCGCCGCACCCGAACTGTCCGTGCATCCGGACCAGTCGGCGTACGTGATGTACACGTCGGGTTCGAGCGGTGTGCCGAAGGGGGTGGCGAACACCCATCGGAACGTTGTGGAGTTGGCGCTCGATCCGTGGTGGGCGTCGGGTTCGGGGGAGCGGCACCGTCGGGTGCTCGCGTACTCGCCGCTGGCGTTCGACTCCTCCACGTACGAGCTGTGGGTGCCGCTCCTGAGCGGTGGGACTGCTGTGGTGCTGAGCGCGCCGAAGGTGGACATCGGCGAGCTGGCCCGGGCGATCGTGGAGCAGCGGATCTCGGCGGTGTACTTCACGACGGCCCTCTTCGACGCGATGGCCTCGGAGGCGGTGGAGTCCCTGTCCGGTCTGCGGGAGATCTGGACCGGAGGCGACGTCCTCTCCGCCCCCGCCCTGCGCAGGGTGCTCGACACCTGCCCGGACACGTCGGTGGTGCACGCCTACGGTCCGACGGAGTCGACGGTGTTCTGCAGCTACCAGGCCTTCGAGCCGGGTGGTGAGCGGGTGGTGGAGCGGCTGCACCTCGGGGTGCCGATGGCCAACACCCGGATGTACGTGCTGGACGAGGGGCTGCGGCCGGTCGTGCCCGGGGTGGTCGGAGAGCTGTACGTCGCCGGGAGTCATCTGGCCCGGGGTTATGTGGGCCGGTCCGCGCTGTCGGCCGAGCGGTTCGTGGCGGATCCCTTCGGTCCCGCCGGTGAGCGGATGTACCGGACGGGTGACCTGGCGCGGTGGAACGAGTTCGGTGAGGTGGTCTTCGAGGGGCGTGCGGACCAGCAGGTGAAGCTGCGTGGTTTCCGCATCGAGCTCGGTGAGATCGAGACCGCGCTCCTCGCCCATGACGCGGTGGCGCAGGCCGCGGTGATCGTCAGGGAGGACCGGCCCGGCGACAAGCGCCTCGTCGCCTACGTCGTCCCCACCCCGGCCACCCGCATCGACACCGACGGCCTGCGCCGCCACTGCGCGCAGCGCCTCGCCGAGTACATGGTCCCCTCCGCCCTCGTCGAGCTCGACGTCCTCCCCCTGACCGCCAACGGCAAGCTCGACCGCCGTGCCCTGCCCGCGCCCAGGCTCGGCACCGGGCCCGGCGGCAGGCAGGGCCGTACCCCCGTCGAGGAGGTGCTGTGCGGGCTCTTCGCCGACGCGCTCGGACTGCCCGCCGTCTCCATCGACGACGACTTCTTCCGCCTCGGCGGACACTCCCTGCTCGGTACGCGGCTGGTCAGCCGCATCCGGCACACGCTGGGTGCGCAGGTGTCCGTACGCGACCTCTTCCGCTGCCCCTCCGTCGCCGGATTCGCCGAGTTCCTCGCCGACCCCGGTGCCGACGGGCAGGGGAGGCGGCCGGCCCTCGTGGCGGGCGAGCGACCCGAACGGGTGCCGCTGTCCGCCGCCCAGCGCAGGCTCTGGTTCCTGGCCCAGATGGAGGGCGCGTCGGCCACGTACAACATCCCCCTCGCCGTACGCCTCACCGGCGTCCTCGACGCCGACGCGCTGCGGCTCGCCCTGTCCGACGTCGTCGGGCGGCACGAGGCGCTGCGCACGGTCTTCCCCGCCGATCAGGGCACCCCCCACCAGGTGGTCGTGCCGGCCGCCGGGGCACAGCTCGACCTGCCGGTCATCCCGGCGACGCGCGACGCACTGCCCGCGGTGCTGCGCGACCTGTCCGCCACGACCTTCGACCTGGCCCGCGAACTGCCCGTCCGCGCCGACCTGGTGAGGATCGCGGACGACGAGCACGTGCTGCTCCTCGTGACCCACCACATCGCCTCCGACGGCTGGTCCAACACGCCCCTCATGCGGGACCTCGGCGCCGCCTACACCGCCCGCGTCCAGGGCGCGGCGCCCGGGTGGGAGCCGCTGCCCGTCCAGTACGCCGACTACGCCCTCTGGCAGCAGGCCCTGCTCGCCGCCGACGAGGAGCGGCAGCTCGACCACTGGCGCAAGGCGCTCGACCGGCTCCCGGAGGAGGTGACACTGCCCGCCGACCGGGCCCGGCCGGCCACCGCCTCGTACCGGGGCGCCTCCCTCACGGTCCAGTGCCCCGCGGACCTGCACACCGCGCTCACCCGGCTGGCCCGCGAGAACGGCACGACGCTCTTCATGGTGGCGCAGGCGGCCACCGCGGTCCTCCTGTCGCGTTCCGGCGCCGGCGCGGACATCCCGCTCGGCTCGCCGGTCGCCGGACGGGCCGACGAGGCCCTCGAAGACCTGGTCGGCTTCTTCGTGAACACGCTGGTGCTGCGCACCGACGTCAGCGGCAACCCGACCTTCCGGGAGCTCCTGGAGCGGGTCCGGGCCACCGACCTGGCCGCCTGGGCACACCAGGACGTGCCCTTCGACCGGCTCGTGGAGACCCTCAACCCCGAGCGCTCCGCCGCCCGCCACCCGCTCTTCCAGGTCATGCTCTCGGTCACCGACGCGGCCGGTCCCGTGCCCGAACTCCTCGGTCTGCGCGCCGAGTCGGAGTTCACGGCGCTGGACATCGCCAAGTTCGACCTGACGTTCACCTTCCACGAGCACCGGGCGGCCGACGGCGGCCCGGCCGGCCTGGGCATCACCGTCGAGTACGCCACCGACCTCTACGAGGCGGCCAGTGTCTCGGCCGTCACCGCACGGCTGGTCCGGCTCCTCGAAGCGGCGGCCGGCGCCCCCGACGTCCCGATCGGAGACCTCGATGTCCTGGCGGCCGACGAACGCGTCCAGCTCCTCGACACCTGGCACGGCACCGCGCGGTCCCGTCCCGCCGCCTCGCTGCCGCAGCTGTTCGCCGCGCAGGTCGCCCGTACACCGGACGCCGTCGCCGTCACGCTCGGCGGAGAGCGGCTGACGTACGCGGAACTCGACCGGCGCGCCAACCGGCTGGCCCACCGGCTGATCGCCGAGGGCGTACGGCCCGGATCGCGCGTGATCCTCTTCCTGGAACGCTCCCTCGAAGCCGTCGTGGCGATCCTCGCCGTGGTGAAGGCGGGCGGGGTGTACGTACCGCTGGACACCCGCTACCCGGCGGACCGCATCGAGCTGATCGTGCGGATGTCCGGCGGGACCCTGTTCCTCACCGACCGCGACCTCGTGGACCTCGAACTCCCTTCGGACGCACGCATCATGACGCTCGCTCAGGCGGACCCGGCGGACCTGCCCGACACCGCCCCCGAGGTCGACGTCCACCCCGAGCAGCTCGCCTACGCGATGTTCACCTCCGGCTCGACCGGTGTGCCGAAGGGCGTCGCCGTCACCCACCGCAACATCACCGAGCTGGCCGCCGACACCCGGTTCACGGGCGATGCCCACCGCCGTGTGCTGCTGCACTCGCCGCTCGCCTTCGACGCCACGACGTACGAGCTGTGGGCGCCCCTGCTGTCCGGCGGCACCCTCGTGGTGGCACCGCCCGGCCTGCTCGACACGGCGGCGCTGGCCTCGGTCCTCGCGACGGAGTCGATCACCGGTCTGTGGCTGACCGTGGGTCTGTTCCGGCTGGTGGCGGAGGAGGACCCGGGTGCGTTCGCGGGGCTCGGGGAGGTGTGGACGGGCGGCGACGTGGTGCCGCCGGAGGCGGTGCGCCGGGTGATGGAGGCCTGCCCGAACCTGACCGTGGTCAACGCGTACGGCCCGACGGAGACGACGACGTTCGCGACCTCCCACGAGATCCACCGGCCCTTCGACTACGACGGCGCGCTGCCCATCGGCCGCCCCATCGACAACACCCGCCTCTACGTGCTCGACGAGCACCTCGGCCTGCTGCCCGCCGGCGTCCAGGGCGAGCTGTACATCGCGGGCACGGGACTCGCCCAGGGCTACCTCGACCGGCCGGCGCTCACCGCCGAGCGGTTCGTGGCCGACCCGTACGGACCGCCGGGCTCACGGATGTACCGGACCGGCGACCTGGTGCGCTGGTCGCGGGAGGGCGAGATCGAGTACCAGGGACGTGCGGACCAGCAGGTCAAGCTGCGCGGTTTCCGCATCGAGCCGGGCGAGATCGAGTCGGCCCTCGTCACCCACGACTCCGTGGCCCAGGCCGCCGTGATCGTCCGCGAGGACCGCCCCGGCGACAAGCGGCTCGTCGCCTACCTCGTCGGCCACGGCGGCACCGCCCCGGACCCTGACGCGCTCCGCGCCCACGCCGACGGCCTCCTGCCCGACTACATGGTCCCGTCCGCCTTCGTCGTCCTGGACGCCCTGCCGCTGACCTCCAACGGCAAGCTGGACCGCCGCGCCCTGCCGGAACCCGCCGCCACACCCGTCAGCAGCGGACGGCAGCCGCGCAACCCGCGCGAGGAGGTCCTGTGCGGGCTCTTCGCCGACGTCCTCGGCGTCCCCGCCGTCACCATCGACGACGACTTCTTCCGCCTCGGCGGGCACTCGCTGCTCGCCACCCGGCTGATCAGCCGGATCCGCACCGCCCTCGGGGCCGAACTCCCGGTCCCCACCCTCTTCGAGAACCCGAACGTGGCCGCCCTGGCCGAGCGACTCGACCGCGCCGAGACCGCGCGACCCAAGCTGCGGCCGATGCGCCGGATGGGAGCCTCCCAGTGATTCCCCTGTCATACGCCCAGCAGCGCCTGTGGTTCCTCGCCCAGCTCGAGGGCCCGTCGGCGACCTACAACATCCCGCTGGCCCTCCGCCTCACCGGCGCCCTCGACACCGAGGCGCTGACCCTGGCCCTCGGCGACGTGATCGCCCGGCACGAGAGCCTGCGCACCGTCTACCCGGAGCGCGACGGCACGCCGTACCAGGAGATACGCGAGGCCGGGGACGTACGGCTCGACCTGCCCGTCCTCACGGCGACGGAGGAGACCCTCGCGGACGTCCTCGCCACCGAGTCGGCCCATGTCTTCGACCTGGCCGTCGACCTGCCGGTGGAGGCACGGCTGATCCGCCTCGCGAAGGATGCCGGGCGGGATGCCGGGCTGGATGCCGGGCTGGACGCCGGGCTGGACGCCGGGCAGGGCGACGCGGTCGACGGGCGCGTCCTGCCCGGCGGCGCGGTCATCGGCGACCGAGCCCTGCCCGGCGACGCGGTCATCGACGAGCACGTCCTCCTCGTCGTCATGCACCACATCGCCTCCGACGGCTGGTCCATCGCCCCGCTGCTCCGCGACCTCGCCCTCGCCTACCGGGCCCGCGTCGCCGGCCGCGCCCCCGAGCAGGACCCCCTGGAGATCCAGTACGCCGACTACACCCTCTGGCAGCACGAACTGCTCGGCGAGGCCGACGCCGAGGACAGCGTCATGGCGCAGCAGATCGCCTACTGGCGCGAGCGGCTGGCCGGACTCCCCGCCGAGGCCACCCTCCCGGCGGACCGGCCGCGCCCGGCCGTCGCCTCCTACCGCGGCGACACCCGCACCCTCCACTGCCCGCCCACGACCCACGCGGCGCTCGTCGAGCTGGCCCGGGGGAGCGGCGCCACCCTCTTCATGGCGGCACAGGCGGCACTCGCGACCGTCCTCGCCGCGTCCGGCGCCGGGACCGACGTCCCCGTCGGCTCCCCGGTCGCGGGCCGCACCGACGAGGCGCTCGACGACCTCGTGGGCTTCTTCGTCAACACCCTGGTGCTGCGCACCGACGTGAGCGGCGACCCGACCTTCCGGGAGCTCCTGGAGCGGGTCCGGACAACCGACCTGGCGGCCTGGGCGCACCAGGACCTGCCCTTCGACCGGCTCGTCGAGGCGCTCAACCCCGAGCGCACCGGCGACCGGCACCCGCTCTTCCAGGTGATGCTGACGCTGGTGCAGGCGGGAGCGACCGCATCGGGCGACTCGCCCGCGGGCGCCGACTTCCCCGGCCTCAGGACGCGCGCCGAGTACTCGCCCACCAGCACCGCCAAGTTCGACCTCACCGTCGGATTCGACGAGCACCTCACCGACGACGGCCGCCCCGGCGGGCTCGACATCACCGCCGAGTACGCCACCGACCTGTACGACCCCGAGACCGTCGAGGCGCTGCTCGCCCGGCTCGGCCGACTGCTCGCCGAGGCCGTCGCCCACCCCGACACGCCCCTCTCCGGGCTCGACCTGCTCGACGCGGCCGAGCGCACCCTGCTCCTGGACACCTGGACGGGCCGCGCCACCCCCGTGCCGGACGCCTCCCTCGCCGCCCTCTTCGCCGAGCAGGCCGTACGCACCCCGGACGCGGTGGCGCTCACCCAGGCCGGCCGCGGCTACACCTACGCCGAGGTCGACGCCCTCGCCAACCGGTTCGCGCACCGCCTCGGCTCGCTCGGCGTGGGACCCGAGACCGTCGTCGCCGTGCTCATGGAACGCTCGGTCGACCTGGTCCTGTCCCTGCTCGCCATCACCAAGGCCGGCGGTGTGTACGCCCCGCTCAACGCCGTCGACCCGGCCTCCCGGCTCTCCCGCATCCTCGCCGACACCGCCGCACCGGTCCTGCTCGTCGACCCGGCCCTCGCCGATCACGAGATCCTCACCGAGGCGACCGGCGTACGGATCGTCCTCGTCGACGGGCTCGACCGGGACCCGGAGCTCGACGCCCACCCGGAGACCGCCCCCGACGTCGCCACGCACCCCGACCAGTGGCTGTACGTGATGTTCACCTCGGGCTCGACGGGCGTGCCCAAGGGCGTCGCCATCACCCACCGCAACGTCGCCGAACTCGCCCTGGACCACCGCTGGACCAGGCCCGCCCACGGGCGCGTGCTCTTCCACTCCCCGCACACCTTCGACGCCACGACCTACGAACTGTGGGCGCCCTTGCTGACCGGCGGCACCGTGGCGGTCGCCCCGCCCGGCGTCCTCGACACGGCCGCCATGGCGGCCGTGCTCGCCGAGGAGTCGATCACCGGTCTGTGGCTGACCGTGGGTCTGTTCCGGCTGGTGGCGGAGGAGGACCCGGGTGCGTTCGCGGGGCTCGGGGAGGTGTGGACGGGCGGCGACGTGGTGCCGCCGGAGGCGGTGCGCCGGGTGATGGAGGCCTGCCCGGACCTGACCGTGGTCAACGGCTACGGCCCGACGGAGACCACGACGTTCGCTACCTCCCACCCGCTCCGCCGGCCCTTCGACTACGACGGCGCGCTGCCCATCGGCCGCCCCCTCGACAACACCCGCCTGTACGTCCTCGACGACCACCTCGGTCTGGTCGCGCCCGGGGTCCCCGGCGAGCTGTACATCGCGGGCGCCGGGCTCGCCCGCGGCTATCTGGGCCGCCCGGCCCAGACCGCCGAGCGGTTCGTCGCCGACCCGAACGGCGCCGCGGGCTCGCGGATGTACCGGACCGGGGACCTGGTGCGCTGGTCGAGGGAGGGTGAGATCGAGTACCTGGGGCGTGCGGACCAACAGGTGAAGCTGCGCGGTTTCCGCATCGAGCCGGGCGAGATCGAGTCGGCCCTCGTCGCCCACGACTCCGTGGCCCAGGCCGCCGTGATCGTCCGCGAGGACCGGCCGGGGGACAAGCGACTCGTCGCCTACGTCGTCGGCACCGGAGGCACCGGAGGCACCGGAGGCACCGGAGGCACCGGAGGCACCGGAAGCACTGGAGGGGCCGGAGGGGCCGGAGGGGCCGGATGGGCCCGCGGCAACGTCGGGTCCGGAGGCAGCAGCGGTGACGGCGGTGACGCCGGAACCCCGAGCGGCGAGGTCGACACCGCCGCCCTGCGCCGGCACGCCGTCGACGCCCTGCCCGAATACATGGTGCCGTCCGCCTTCGTCGTCCTGGACGCCCTGCCGCTGACCGGCAACGGCAAGCTCGACCGCCGCGCCCTGCCCCAGCCCGTGCTGACCGGCGAGAGCGACGGACGGGCACCGCGCAACCCCGTCGAGGAGGTGCTGTGCGGCCTCTTCGCCGACGTGCTCGGCCGGGCGTCCGTCACCGTCGACGACCACTTCCTGCGCCTCGGCGGGCACTCCCTGCTCGCCACCCGGCTGGTCAGCCGGATCCGCGCCGCCCTCGGCGCGCGGATCACCGTGCGCGACATCTTCCAGCACCCGACCGTGGCCCAGCTCGCCGAGCTGGTCGCGGCCGGAAGCGGCGAGCCGGCCCGTCCCGCCCTGACGGTCCAGGACCGGCCCGCACGGGTGCCGCTGTCGTCGGCCCAGCAACGCCTCTGGTTCCTCGACCAAATGGAAGGCCCGTCGGCCACCTACAACATCCCGCTGGCCGTACGGCTCACCGGCGCCCTCGACACCGAGGCCCTGAGCCTCGCCCTCACCGACGTCGCCGTGCGCCACGAGTCCCTGCGGACCGTCTTCCGGACCGCCGACGGCGAGGCCCACCAGCACATCCTGGCCGCCGACGGGATCGCCGTACCCCTGAGGACGGCGCAGGCGACGGAAGAGAACCTCCCGGGACTGCTCGCCGACGAGAGCGCCGAGGTCTTCGACCTCACCACCGAACTGCCCATCAGGGCCGCCCTGTTCGCGCTGGCGACCGAGGAGCACGTCCTCATGGTCGTCACCCACCACATCGCCTCCGACGGCTGGTCGAACGCCCCCTTCTTCGCCGACCTCGGCCGCGCCTACCAGGCGCGCGGCGCGGGCGCCGCCCCCGACTGGGCTCCGCTCCCCGTCCAGTACGCCGACTACACGCTGTGGCAGCGCGATCTGCTCGGCGCCGAGCAGCTTCCCCAACTCGACCACTGGCGACAGGCGTTGGCCGACCTCCCCGAGGAGGCCACCCTGCCGGCGGACCGGCCCCGGCCCGCCGTCGCCTCCTACCAGGGCGCCACCCTCACCGTGTCCTGCCCGGCCCCGGTCCACCGGGCGCTGACCGGGCTCGCACGGGAGACCGGCACCACCGCCTTCATGGTGGCCCAGGCCGCCGTGGCCACCGTGCTCTCGCGGTGCGGTGCCGGCACAGATGTCCCGATCGGTTCGCCGGTCGCGGGGCGGACGGATCAGGCTCTCGACGATCTCGTGGGCTTCTTCGTCAATACGTTGGTTCTGCGTACGGATGT
>NZ_JBHTSA010000017.1:0-100197 GCF_042795405.1 Streptomyces sp. NPDC056480
AATTTTTAGCCTCAACCCCCGGACCTTGTCCGGGGGTTGAGGCATTTTTGCGTTCCGGGCCGGGTCGGCGCCCCCTGTGCACCGGGGCGTTGTGGCTGCGGGTAAGGTCAGGGGGCATCGTCCGTACGTTCCCAGCAGGAGGCCCCCGGGTGGAGGTCCAGGAGACTCGCGTTCAGACCGACCGGGTCCTCACCATCCCCAACATTCTCAGCATGGCGCGTCTCGCCGGCGTGCCGCTGTTTCTGTGGTTGATTCTCCGTCCGGAGTTCGGTGGCCCCAACAGTGACGGCTGGGCGCTTCTCGTCCTGATGCTCAGTGGCGTCAGCGACTATCTCGACGGCAAACTGGCCCGGCGCTGGAATCAGATCAGCAACCTCGGCCGGTTGCTCGATCCTGCCGCCGACCGGCTGTACATCCTGTCCACTCTCGTGGGCCTCACCTGGCGCGAGATCCTGCCGTGGTGGCTGACCGCCGCCCTGCTGGCGCGCGAGGCCATGCTTCTGGTGATGGTGGGAATCCTCCGCAGGCACGGTTACCCGCCGCCGCAGGTGAACTTCCTCGGCAAAGCTGCGACTTTCAACTTGATGTACGCGTTCCCGTTGCTGCTTCTCAGTGACGGAACGGGCTGGCTTTCGTCACTCGCTGAAGTTTTCGGGTGGGCCTTCGCCGGATGGGGTACAACTCTGTATTGGTGGGCAGGGATCCTCTACGTGGTCCAGGTCCGTCGACTCGTGAAGGCGGATACCGCGGCCGATTGAGCCCGTCCGTCCTGTGCCGAGCAGCGTCGCCGGCAACAACGAGGACGTCCGAGGGCCACTGAGCGGACAGGTGAAGTCGGCAGGACCGTCGTCTCTTCAAGGAGGACGCTTCCGACATGAAGGCCGTTGTGATGGCCGGTGGCGAAGGAACACGCCTTCGCCCTATGACCTCGAGCATGCCCAAGCCTCTGTTGCCGGTGGTGAACCGGCCGATCATGGAGCACGTCCTACGACTGCTCAAGAGGCACGGTCTCAACGAGACCGTCGTGACCGTGCAGTTCCTCGCTTCCCTCGTCAGGAACTACTTCGGTGACGGCGAGGAACTCGGGATGGAGCTCACGTATGCCAACGAGGAGAAGCCACTCGGTACAGCGGGAAGTGTGAAGAACGCCGAGGAGGCGTTGAAGGACGACACCTTCCTCGTCATCTCGGGGGACGCGCTCACCGATTTCGATCTCTCCGATCTCATCGCCTTTCACAAGGAGAAGGGCGGCCTCGTCACGGTCTGTCTCACCCGAGTGCCGAATCCACTGGAATTCGGCATCACGATCGTCGACGAAGAGGGAAAGGTCGAGCGCTTCCTGGAGAAGCCCACCTGGGGCCAGGTCTTCTCCGACACCGTGAACACGGGCATCTACGTGATGGAGCCCGAGGTCTTCGACTACGTCCAGGCAGACGCATCGGTGGACTGGTCGGGTGATGTCTTTCCGCAGCTGATGAAGGAAGGCAAGCCGATCTACGGCTATGTCGCCGAGGGCTACTGGGAGGACGTGGGCACCCACGAGAGCTATGTGAAGGCCCAGGCGGACGTCCTCGAGGGCAAGGTCCAGGTCGACATCGACGGCTTCGAGATCTCGCCGGGCGTGTGGGTCGCCGAAGGCGCCGAGGTGCACCACGACGCAGTGCTGCGGGGACCGCTCTTCATCGGTGACTACGCCAAGGTCGAGGCCGGTGCCGAGATCCGGGAGCACACCGTCGTCGGCTCGAACGTCGTCGTGAAGACCGGTGCCTTCCTGCACAAGGCCGTCGTCCACGACAACGTCTACATCGGGCAGCAGAGCAATCTGCGCGGCTGTGTGATCGGAAAGAACACCGACATCATGCGGGCCGCCCGGATCGAGGACGGGGCCGTCATCGGGGACGAGTGCCTGATCGGTGAGGAATCGATCGTGCAGGGCAACGTCCGGGTCTACCCGTTCAAGACGATCGAGGCCGGCGCCTTCGTCAACACCTCGGTGATCTGGGAGTCCCGTGGACAGGCCCATCTCTTCGGGGCCCGAGGCGTCTCCGGCATCCTCAACGTGGAGATCACCCCGGAACTGGCCGTCCGGCTGGCGGGGGCGTACGCCACGACCCTGAAGAAGGGCGCGACCGTCACCACGGCCCGTGACCACTCCCGGGGTGCGAGGGCGCTGAAACGGGCGGTGATCTCGGCGCTCCAGGCCAGCGCCATCGACGTACGGGACCTGGAGAACGTACCGCTGCCGGTGGCACGACAGCAGACCGCACGGGGAAGCGCCGGCGGCATCATGGTGCGGACCTCGCCAGGAGTGCCGGACTCCGTGGACATCATGTTCTTCGACGAGCGTGGTGCCGACCTGTCGCAGGGCGGGCAGCGCAAGCTGGACCGGGTGTTCGCGCGGCAGGAGTACCGCCGCGCGTTCCCCGGAGAGATCGGTGACCTCTCCTTCCCGGCGAGCGTCTTCGACTCGTACACCGGCTCCCTGCTGCGGAACGTCGACACGTCCGGGATCGCGGAAGCCGGGCTGAAGGTCGTCGTGGACGCCTCCAACGGCAGCGCCGGGCTCGTACTGCCCAGCCTCCTCGGGCGGCTCCAGGTCGACTCGCTGACGATCAACCCGGGGCTCGACGAGTCCAGACCCACCGAGTCGGTCGAGAGCCGGCGGGCCGGGCTCGTACGCCTCGGGGAGATCGTCGCCTCGGCGCGGGCCGCGTTCGGGGTGCGGTTCGACCCCGTCGGTGAGCGCCTCTCGCTCGTGGACGAGCGGGGGCGGATCATCGAGGACGACCGGGCCCTCCTGGTGATGCTGGACCTGGTGGCGGCCGAGCGGCGTTCGGGACGGGTCGCGCTGCCGGTGACGACCACACGGATCGCCGAGCAGGTGGCCGCGTACCACGGCACGCAGGTGGAGTGGACGACGACCTCGCCGGACGACCTCACGAGGGTCGGGCGCGAGGAGTCGACGATCTTCGGCGGCGACGGGCGCGGCGGGTTCATCGTGCCCGAGTTCAGCAGCGTCTTCGACGGGGCCGCCGCCTTCGTGCGGCTCATCGGTCTGGTCGCGCGGACCCAGCTCACTCTGAGCCAGATCGACGCGCGGATTCCGCGGGCGCACGTCCTCAAGAGGGACATCGCCACGCCATGGGCCGTGAAGGGGCTCGTGATGCGCCGGGTGGTGGAGGCGGCGGGCAGCCGCTCCGTGGACACCACCGACGGCGTGCGGGTGGTCGAGGCCGACGGGCGGTGGGTGATGGTGCTGCCCGACCCCGCCGAGGCCGTCACCCATCTGTGGGCCGAGGGGCCCGACGACGCCTCCGCCCAGGCCCTGCTCGACGAATGGGCCGAAGTGGTCGACAGCGCAGGTAGCTGACGGGATCGGCCCGGTCGGCGGGGAGCACCTCCCGGGTGCCTCCCCGCCGGCTGGAGGGGCCATTCGGCGGTAGGCCGTGCGACGTGCGACGATGTGCGGCATGTCGCAGCAGCCCCCCGTTCGGAGCACCGGATCACCGCCGCCGCGCCCGGACGCGTCCATGTCGCTGCTGAACAACGTGATAGACCACGCGCTCGACGACGGTTACGCGGAGGCCACCGCCCGGCGCGCCGCCGAGGGCGGAGGGCTGCCCCGTAGCCTGCGGGCCAAGCTGGGTGTCGCCGCGGGCCTGGTGCTCGCCGCCGCCGTGGTGACCGTGGGCGCGGCCGAGGCACGGATCTCCGCGCCCGTCGTCGCCAAGGAGCGGCAGGAGCTGATCGACCGGATCGAGGCGGAGACGTCCTCGGCGGAACAGCTGGAGCAGGACGTCGAGCGGATCCGGTCCGAGGTCGGCGAACGCCAGCGGCAGGCGCTCCAGCAGCACGGCGGGGACCAGGCCGAGCTCGTGGGGTTGCTCTCCGGCGCGACGCCCGTGCACGGCCCCGGCGTGAAGCTCGTCGTCAACGACGCCAAGAACACCGACACCGGGGGAGGCGGGCCGCGCGAGAGCAGCGGCTTCTCCGACACGGGCCGGGTGCGCGACCGGGACATGCAGCGCGTCATCAACGGGCTCTGGGAGTCCGGCGCCGAGGCCGTCGCCATCAACGGCCAGCGGCTCACCTCGCTGTCCGCGATCCGGGCGGCGGGCGACGCCATACTGGTCGACAACAAGCCGCTGGTGCCGCCGTACACCATCCTCGCGATCGGGGACGGACAGCGGCTGAGCACCGCGTTCCAGGACAGCGCCGACGGGCAGTACCTGCACGCGCTGGTGGAGAACTTCGGGATCAGGAGCGGGATCACGGCCGAGGGCGACGTAAGCCTGCCCGCCGCGCCCAGCCTGACCGTACGTACCGCAGAGCCGAGGGGAGCCGGGGCGGCGACGCCGTCCGGTCGGGCCACGGCCGACACAGGGAAGGGCACATCGTGATCGCCGTACTGGGCCTGATCGTCGGAGTCGTGGTCGGACTGTTGGTCCGCCCCGAGGTTCCGGCGGTGGTCGAGCCCTATCTTCCGATCGCCGTGGTCGCCGCCCTCGACGCGGTCTTCGGCGGCCTCAGGGCCATGCTCGACGGGATCTTCGTCGACAAGGTCTTCGTGGTCTCGTTCCTCTCCAACGTGGTCGTGGCCGCCCTGATCGTCTTCCTCGGCGACAAGCTGGGCGTGGGCGCGCAGCTGTCGACCGGTGTGGTCGTCGTGCTGGGCATCCGGATCTTCTCCAACGCGGCCGCCATCCGGCGCCATGTCTTCCGGGCGTGAGGCCGATGAGCGAGAACCCGCAGAATCCTGAGAACTCCGGGAACCCCCGTACCCCCCAGAACTCTGGGAACTCCCAGAACTCTGGGAACCCCCGGGACCCCGAGAACCCCGTGAGCTCCGCTAACTCCGCCGGCGAGCGGGAACCCGGCAGCCCCGGGAAGCCGGAGAACGTGGGCGAGCCCGGGCGTGGCGGAACGGCGGGAGAGCACGAGGCGCCCTCGGACTCCGTCCACGACACGACCGCGGACCACGACGTCCGCGTACCCGTGCCGCCGGCCGCCCCCGCAGCCGAGCCGAGCGGGCGCCGGCGCCTTGCCTCCGCGCTGTGGCCGCCCCGGGTGACCCGGGCCCAACTCGTCGTCGCGCTGTTGCTGTTCGTCCTCGGTCTCGGCCTGGCCATCCAGGTCTCCTCGACCAGCGACAACAGCGCCCTGCGCGGGGCGCGTCAGGAGGACCTGGTCCGGATCCTCGACGAGCTCGACGACCGTACGCAGCGCCTGGAGGACGAGAAGTCCCGGCTCGAGAAGCAGCGCACCGAGCTGGAGTCCAGCTCGGACCAGGCAGAGGAGGCGCGCAAGCAGACCCAGGAGAAGGAGCAGCAGCTCGGGATCCTGGCCGGCACCGTCGCGGCCGAGGGGCCCGGCATCACGCTGACGGTCGGCGACCCGAGCGGGGCCGTCGAGTCGGACATGCTGCTCGACGCCATCCAGGAGCTGCGTGCCGCGGGCGCCGAGGCGATCCAGGTCAACGGTGTCCGGGTGGTCGCGGACAGTTATTTCACCGGTGGCGGTGATGACATGCGGATCGATGGAACGAAGGTGGCCGCTCCGTACGTCTTCAAGGTCATCGGCAAGCCGGAGGATCTCGAGCCCGCGCTCAACATCCCCGGCGGTGTCGTGCAGACCCTGGAGAAGGAGCAGGCCACAGCCACGGTGGAGCGGTCGGCGAAGATCATCGTCGATGCCTTGCGGCCCGCGAAGCGGCCTGACTACGCTCAGTCGTCCTCGCAGTGAGAGGGAGACACAGGGGGTCCCGCGACAAGGGCAAGGCGTTGCGGGGGGTCGGCGCACCACATCGGTGGTGCGTGGTGGAAACTGTCCGGAGGATACGGACGTTGTGAAGGTGTCCGGGTCGGCAGGTGTGATGGATCTCGGTTCGTCCTGCCCCACGGGCGGGTCTGTTTCGGTCAAGGGGAATCGCCCGTGAGTTTTTTTGCGAAGTTGTTCGGCAAGAGCGGACGCGAGGACGGCGGTAACGCCAAGCACCGCGCGTCGCGCCACGCCCAGAGCGAGGAGCAGGGCGGCGAACGCCCGCTCTTCCGTGATGAGGTCGGCGGTCAGGGCGGTGACGTTCCGGGCGCGTACGGCGCGTCGTCTGTTGACCCCGCCGGGGCCGCCCGCATAGGTTTCGGAGAACCATCAACCTCAAGTACGGGTGGAGGGTTTGCCCCCGATCCGTACGCGACACAGACCTCGGCGGGGCAGCCGCGGCAGGAGGATGCGTCCATGCCGGTGTGTACGAGGTGCGGTCACCGCAACGCGGCCGACAGCCGTTTCTGCTCGCACTGCGGCACGCCGCTGCGGGGCGGAGTCGCACCCGAGCGGGCTTCCGAGACGACGTCCACGATCTCCATCTCGGGCCTCGAGGCCTATGACGCGGAGGTCACCGGCCAGACCCAGCTGCCCTCGCTCTCTCCCGAGGCCCTGGCGGCCGTCGAGGCCCTGCCGTCCGGTTCCGCGCTCCTCGTGGTGCGTCGTGGACCGAACTCCGGCAGCCGCTTCCTGCTCGACGGTGAGCTGACGACGGCCGGCCGTCACCCGCAGAGCGACATCTTCCTGGACGACTTCACGGTCTCCCGGCGCCATGTCGAGTTCCGGCGGGCCCAGGACGGCAGCTTCACGGTCGCCGACGTCGGCAGCCTCAACGGCACGTACGTCAACCGCGAGCCGATCGACTCGGTCGTTCTGTCCAACGGCGACGAGGTGCAGATCGGTAAGTACCGCCTGGTCTTCTACTCGAGCCAGCGGGGCATGTAGCGCCTCGGAGAAGCCTTCAGGGAAGGTCCATGCTGCGAACACCGACGGGCGGTGCCGGTTCCGGCACCGCCACCGCGGGCGACCGGCTGGTGAGCATCGGCACGGTGCTGAACCAGCTGCGCGACGAATTTCCCGAAGTGACCATCTCCAAGATCCGGTTCCTGGAGGCCGAGGGGCTCGTGGAGCCCCGGCGTACGGCCTCCGGGTACCGGAAGTTCAGCCCGCAGGATGTCGAGCGGCTCGCTCACATCCTGCGGATGCAGCGGGACCACTACCTTCCGCTGAAGGTCATCCGTGAGCACCTCGACGCCCTCGCCAGGGGAGAGCAGATCAAGCTCCCTGCCCCCGGGCGTCGGCGGGACCTGCTCGAAGGGGCCTGGGAACAGGATGCCGAGCCCCCCACCGCCGCGCGGATCGGGCGGGCCGAGCTGCTGGCCGCGGCCGAGGTCACCGAGACGGAGCTCCTCGAGTGGGAGTCGTACGGTCTGATCTCCGAGACGGACGGCGGCGGCTACGACCCCGAGACCGTGACCGTCGCGAGGCTCGTGGCGGATCTGGGGCGGTTCGGCCTCGAACCCCGGCATCTGAGGGCCGTCAAGGCCGCAGCGGACCGCGAGGCCGGACTGATCGAGCAGGTCGTCGCACCGCTGCGTCGGCACCGTAACCCGCAGACCAGAGCCCATGCGGAGGCCACCGCGCAGGAGCTCGCCGCACAGTCGGTACGGCTGCATGCCGCGCTCGTACAGACCGCGCTCGGGATCCGGCTGCAATGAGCCCGTGAGGGCGTTCGGGGGCGGGTCCGCCGCCCGTGTTCCCGCCGGGTTCGTGCCGGGTTCGAGGTGTGTTGGTGGCGGCCTTGGGAGGGCCCGACTATCCAAACCGGTCGGGCACGTCCTAGGGTTGCTGTGTGAACGAGCTCGACGTTGTGGGTGTCCGGGTGGAAATGCCCTCCAACCAGCCGATCGTGCTCCTGCGTGAAGTGGGAGGCGATCGGTACCTCCCCATCTGGATCGGACCGGGTGAGGCGACCGCGATCGCCTTCGCCCAGCAGGGGATGGCCCCTCCGCGGCCGCTGACGCACGACCTGTTCAAGGACGTGCTGGAGGCCGTGGGACAGGAACTCACCGAAGTCCGCATCACGGATCTGCGTGACGGGGTCTTCTACGCCGAGCTGGTCTTCGCCAGCGGCGTCGAGGTGAGCGCGCGGCCTTCGGACGCGATAGCACTGGCCCTCCGGACCGGAACGCCGATCTACGGCAGTGACGGTGTGCTGGACGACGCAGGCATCGCGATTCCGGACGAGCAGGAGGACGAGGTGGAGAAGTTCCGCGAGTTCCTCGACCAGATCTCACCGGAGGATTTCGGGACCAACAGTCAGTGAGTCGTAGCGGCGCGGCCACAGGCCGTTCGCGGGGTGCTGTCAGAGCATTCGAGTAGCCTTTCCCCGGCGAGAGAGACGCGAAACCACTCTCAGGGTGATTATCACTCGGCGTGCCGAGTGTGGCGATCGTTGACGCACCCCGAGTGACTGCCTACCTTCGTGTGGGCAGGTCAAGGACGGAGGGTCGGCGTGATGAGCAGCGCGGACGGTACGGCAGGGAGCTCGCTCGGACGCGTGTCCGGAGAGAACGGTCCGTATCCGCTTCACGGCAGTGTGGGCGACTTCGGTACGGGAACGGGCACGGACACCGGTCCGGGAGGCGGCGCGGCCGCAGGGCCCGGGGGTGCGTCCGGTCCCGGCGCGGCGGGCGAGACGGTCGGCTACCGCGGCCCCACGGCCTGTGCGGCGGCCGGGATCACCTATCGCCAGCTGGACTACTGGGCGCGCACGGGGCTCGTGGAGCCGAGCGTGCGGCCCGCGTACGGGTCGGGGACCCAGCGGCTCTACAGCTTCCGCGACGTCGTCGTGTTGAAGATCGTCAAGCGATTCCTCGACACCGGGGTCGCCCTCCAGAACATCCGGGCCGCGGTGCAGCACCTGCGCGCGCGGGGCTTCCGCGATCTGGAGCGGATGACGCTCATGAGCGACGGGGCCACGGTGTACGAGTGCTCCTCGCCGGACGAGGTCGTCGACCTGCTGCAGGGCGGGCAGGGCGTCTTCGGCATCGCCGTCGGAGTGGTCTGGCGGGACGTCGAGGCGGCGCTCTCGCAGCTGCACGGCGAGCGGGTCGACACGGGCGAGACGCTCGTGGGGCACAACCCTGGGGACGAGCTGGCGCGGAGGCGGCGGGACCGGGCGGTCTGAGGGGCGGCCCCGGCCCTGGCCCTGGTCCTGGCCCTTCGTGGGCTCGCCGGGCTTGGTCTTGGGGTCGCTGTTCTGGCCTTGTGGGTCGTCGGCCGGGGCGTGGCTTGGTCTTGAGGCCGCTGTTTCGACCCTGTCGGTCGCCGGCTGGGGCGTGGCTTGGGGCCATCGCTTTGGCCTGGTGGGTCGGGTGGGGCTTGCGTCGTGCGGTGTGGTGGGGCTTGTTGTCAGTGGTGTGAGGCAGCATCGGACGTGTGAGAGCCGCGCCCACCATCCTCCATCTCGACATGGATGCCTTCTTCGCCGCCGCCGAGCAGGCGTCGAAGCCCAGCCTGCGCGGAAAGCCCGTGGTCGTCGGCGGTCTCGGGCCGCGAGGCGTGGTCGCCACCGCCTCGTACGAGGCGCGCCGCTTCGGAGTCCACTCGGCCATGCCCATGGGCCAGGCGCGGCGGCTCGCGCCGAACGCGGCCTATCTCGTGCCCCGCTTCGCGTTCTACCGGTCGATCAGCGAGCAGGTCATGGAGCTGCTCGGACGCCTCTCCCCGCTCGTGGAGCCCCTCAGCCTCGACGAGGCCTTCGTGGACCTCGAGGCCGGAGGTGTGGCCGACGACAGCGCGAGCGCGCGTGCGGCCGGTGAGCGGCTGCGGGCCGACATCCTGGCCACGACGGGGCTCACGGGGTCCGCGGGGCTCGCCGGATCCAAGATGATCGCGAAGATCGCCTCGGAGGAGGCGAAGCCCGACGGCCTCGTGCTGATCGAACCGGGGACCGAGCGGGAGCTTCTCGCGCCGCGTTCGGTACGGATCCTGCCCGGAGTCGGGCCGGCGACCGGGGAGCACCTCCGGCGGGCCGGGATGACGACCGTGTTCGACCTCGCGGAAGCGGGCGAGGACGAGCTCGTACGGCTCCTGGGGCGGGCGCACGGGGCCTCGCTGTACCTGATGGCCCAGGGGTACGACGCCCGGCCCGTGGTGGCCGAGCGGGACGCCAAGTCGGTCTCGGTCGAGGACACGTTCGACGTCGACCTGCACGACCGTGTCCGGATCAGGTTCGAGGTCGAACGGCTCGCGGAGCGGTGCGTGGGTCGCTTGCGGGCCTCCGGGCACTCCGGGCGGACCATCGTCCTGAAGGTGCGGCGCTTCGACTTCTCGACGCTCACGCGGTCCGAGACGCTCCGGGGGCCCACGGACGACCCGGGTGTGGTGCGGGAGGCGGCGGGGCGGCTGCTCGAGGCGGTGGACACGACCGGGGGTGTGCGGTTGCTGGGGGTCGGGGTGAGTGGGCTTGCGGACTATACGCAGGAGGATCTGTTCGCTCAGGCGGAAGCGGAAGCGGCTGCCGCCTTGGTGGCGGGGGGCGAGGCGGGGGCGGGGGCGGGGGCCGAGGCGGGGGCTGAGGGCGCTGCGGCCTCGGCCGGAGCTTCGGCCGGCGCCTCGGTGGCGGGGGCGGAGGGTGCCGCGACTGCGGCTGTGGCCGGCGCGTCGGCTGTGGTCGCTGGTGAGCCTGCGGCCCCTGAGCCCGTGGAGAGGCGCTGGGCGCCCGGGCATGACGTGCGGCATGCCGTGTACGGCGCGGGGTGGGTGCAGGGGAGCGGGGTCGGGCGCGTGACGGTGCGGTTCGAGGAGCCGACGTCGGGGCCGGGGCGGGTGCGCACCTTCGCGGTGGATGATCCGGAGCTTGAGCCGGGGGAGGCGTTGCCGTTGGTGGGGCGGGGGTGAGGGGCGGGGCGGGTCTTGCGGCGCGGGGGTGGCCTCTGGGCGGCCGTGAGTGGCCTGTGCGGCCTGTGAGTGGCTCGGGGTGCGCTGAGGTGCCCGTGGGGGGTTCGGGGGCGTTGGCGGCTGCCGGGTGGGTGGGTGTGCCCGGCCTGGCGGCCGGGCTTGTGATCCCACCCGCACCACCCGTGCTGCTGAGCGGGCAGAGGTGCGGGAGTCCCCGTGGGGGGTTGGGCGGCGTTGGCGGCTGCCGGTGTGGTGGGGGTTACCCGGCCTGGCGGCCGGGCTTGGGTTCCCACCCGCACCACCCGTGCTGGTGGGCGGGCAGAGGTGCGGGTCTTCCTGGGGGGTGGCAGCGCCGTTGGCGGCTGCGGCCGAGTTCGGGGTGGCGGTGGGGCCCCGGACTGGTTTTGCGCCCTGCGGCCTCGACCCGCGTGGGCTGGTGGCACTTGATCGGCCGGGCTGCGTCGACCGGTGGCCGTCCGTCTCGGCGGACGCGGCCTTCTGGCCGTCCATGGGCCGTGGCCCCCGACCGGCCCGGGTGGCGTTGGGCGGGGGCTGTCGGTTGTGGACCGGTGGCCGGCCGCCGTGTCCGGCGCGTTCTGGCTGTCCACGGTCGGTGTCGGCCTCTGCGGGCCCGTTCGGGTCCGCCCTCGGGCTACTGGCCTGCCAGGTGGCCGAAGTCCGTGTCCGGGGTGTCTGTGGGGGGCGGGGGGAGGGTCAGGCTGTAGTGGCGGTAGAGCTGGAGCTCCTGTTCCGGGGAGAGGTGGCGGCCCACGCCGAAGTCGGGGGCGTCCTTGATCAGGGCGCGCTCGTACGGGATGTGGAGGCCGTTGTCGATGAGTTCGCTCGGCTCCAGGGGGACGAAGGCGTCCCGGCTGAACAGGCCCGTGCGGACCGCTGCCCATTCCGGGATGCCGGTCGCGTCGTCCAGGTACACCTCGTCCACGGTGCCGATCTTGTGTCCGTTCCGGTCGTACGCCTTGCGGCCGATCAGGCTGCGCGGATCGATATCGGTCTGCACGGTCCCTCCAACTGGTCGCAACTGCTCTACACCCCTACGAAAGTGCACAACTGGGATGTCGGCCACTTGAGCGATGGAAGCCGCAACCTCGCTGGTAGGCTGGCTGTGGCTGTCGACCCTGTGCGGGAGAGTCCCCCGGAGAAACCTTCCGGTGGGCGCCGAAGGAGCAAATCCTCCCCGGAATCTCTCAGGCCCCTGTACCGCGCGGACGAGGTCACTCTGGAAAGCAGAGCGGTGTCCGACGGCATGCGCTCTCACCGACGGTGAAAGCCGGCGTGCCGTGAGGCGTGCCGGTGAAACTCTCAGGTTGAGATGACAGAGGGGGAGGCCGTCCGGGTACCCGCGCCGTGGTGCCCCTCGCAGGTCGTGACGACCAGGAGGCCTCCGTACATGACCGCCAACCGCATTCCGCTCTCCGAACTCGAACAGGGCATCCCGTTCGAGCAGCGGCACATCGGGCCCGACGCCGAGGCGCGCGCCAAGATGCTCGCCCAGGTCGGTTACGGCTCCCTCGACGAGCTCACGGCCGCCGCGGTGCCGGACGTCATCAAGAACACCGAGGCGCTGGGCCTGCCGGCCGCGCGCACGGAGGCCGAGGTGCTCGCCGAGCTGCGCACGCTCGCCGACCGCAACCAGGTCCTCGCGCCCATGATCGGTCTCGGCTACTACGGGACCTTCACGCCGCCGGTGATCCTCCGGAACGTGATGGAGAACCCCGCCTGGTACACGGCGTACACGCCGTACCAGCCGGAGATCTCGCAGGGGCGCCTCGAGGCCCTGCTGAACTTCCAGACCGTCGTCGCCGACCTGACCGGGCTGCCCACCTCCGGCGCCTCGCTGCTCGACGAGGGCACCGCCGCCGCCGAGGCCATGGCGCTCTCCCGGCGCGTCGGCAAGGTCAAGAACGGTGTCTTCCTCATCGACGCCGACGCCCTGCCCCAGACGATCGCCGTCATCGAGACCCGCGCCGAGCCGACCGGTGTCGAGGTCGTCGTCGCCGATCTGAGCGAGGGGATCCCCGCCGAGGCCGCCGAGCGCGGTGTCTTCGGTGTGCTCATCCAGTACCCGGGCGCCTCCGGTGCCGTGCGGGACATCAAGCCGCTGGTCGACGCCGCCCACGAGCTCGGTGCGATCGTCACCGTCGCCGCCGACCTGCTCGCGCTCACCCTGCTCACCTCGCCGGGTGAGCTCGGGGCGGACATCGCCGTCGGCACGACGCAGCGCTTCGGCGTTCCGATGGGCTTCGGCGGTCCCCACGCCGGCTACATGGCCGTCCAGGACAAGCGCGCCCGCTCCCTGCCCGGCCGTCTCGTGGGTGTCTCCGTGGACGCCGACGGGAACCGCGCGTACCGCCTGGCCCTGCAGACCCGCGAGCAGCACATCCGCCGCGAGAAGGCCACCAGCAACATCTGTACCGCTCAGGTGCTGCTCGCCGTCATGGCCGGAATGTACGCCGTCTACCACGGTCCCGAGGGCCTCCAGGGCATCGCGCGCCGTACCCACCGGTACGCCGCGATCCTGGCCGCCGGCCTCACCGCCGGAGGCGTGGAGCTCACCCAGGGTGCCTTCTTCGACACCCTCACCGCCCGGGTGCCCGGCAAGGCCGACGAGGTCGTGGCCGCCGCCCGCGAGGCCGGTGTGAACCTCTACCGCGTCGACGCGGACCTCGTGTCCATGTCGTGCGACGAGACCACCGGGCGCGCCCAGCTGGCCGCCGTGTGGGGCGCCTTCGGCGTGACCGCAGACGTCGAGGCCCTGGACGCCGTCACCGAGGACACGTTGCCCGCCGGGCTGCTGCGCTCCGACGCGTACATGACCCACCCGGTCTTCCACGCGCACCGCTCCGAGACGTCGATGCTGCGCTACCTGCGCAAGCTCGCCGACCGCGACTACGCGCTCGACCGCGGCATGATCCCGCTCGGCTCCTGCACGATGAAGCTGAACGCGACGACCGAGATGGAGTCGGTGACCTGGCCCGAGTTCGGTCAGATGCACCCCTTCGCCCCGGTCGAGCAGGCGCAGGGCTACCTCACGCTCATCACCGAGCTGGAGGACCGTCTCGCCGAGGTCACCGGCTACGACAAGGTGTCGATCCAGCCGAACGCCGGTTCGCAGGGCGAGCTGGCCGGTCTCCTCGCCGTCCGCGCCTACCACCGCGCCAACGGTGACGAGCAGCGCACCGTCTGCCTCATCCCGTCCTCCGCGCACGGCACCAACGCCGCCTCCGCGGTGATGGCCGGCATGAAGGTCGTCGTCGTCAAGACCGCCGACGACGGCGAGGTCGACGTCGCGGACCTGCGCGCCAAGATCGAGCAGTACCGCGACGAGCTGTCCGTGCTGATGATCACCTACCCGTCGACGCACGGCGTCTTCGAGGAGCACGTCGCCGACATCTGTGCCGAGGTCCACGAGGCCGGCGGTCAGGTGTACGTCGACGGTGCCAACCTCAACGCGCTCGTCGGTCTCGCCAAGCCGGGGCACTTCGGCGGCGACGTCTCGCACCTGAACCTGCACAAGACCTTCTGCATCCCGCACGGCGGTGGCGGCCCGGGTGTCGGTCCGGTCGGTGTGCGCGCGCACCTCGCCCCGTACCTGCCGAACCACCCGCTCCAGCCCACCGCGGGCCCGGAGACCGGCGTCGGCCCGATCTCGGCCGCTCCGTGGGGCTCCGCGGGCATCCTGCCGATCTCGTGGTCGTACGTGCGCCTCATGGGCGGCGAGGGCCTCAAGCGCGCCACCCAGGTCGCCGTCCTCGCGGCGAACTACATCGCCAAGCGCCTCGAGCCGCACTTCCCGGTGCTCTACACCGGCCCGGCCGGTCTGGTCGCCCACGAGTGCATCGTGGACCTGCGCCCGCTGTCCAAGGCTACGGGCGTCACGGTCGACGACATCGCGAAGCGTCTGATCGACTACGGCTTCCACGCGCCGACGATGTCGTTCCCGGTGGCCGGCACGCTGATGATCGAGCCGACCGAGTCCGAGGACCTGACCGAGCTCGACCGCTTCTGCGACACGATGATCGCGATCCGGGCCGAGATCGAGAAGGTCTCCTCGGGCCAGTGGCCCGCCGACGACAACCCGCTGCGCAACGCCCCGCACACCGCGGCCGCGCTGGGCGGCGAGTGGAACCACGCGTACACGCGGGACGAGGCCGTCTTCCCGGCCGGCGTCTCGGCCGCGGACAAGTACTGGCCGCCGGTGCGCCGCATCGACGGCGCCTTCGGCGACCGGAACCTGGTCTGCTCCTGCCCGCCGCTGGACGAGTACGACAACTGAGCATGACCCCGGCCGCGTACGACGGTCGAGCGTGATCGAGGGCCGGTTCGGAGAATGTCTCCGGGCCGGCCCTCGGCGTTGTGCGCGCCGTCAGGCGGCGGTCGTCACCTGGCCCGCCGACAGCGGCCGGTGCGGGGCGATGATCTGCCCGTCGGGCAGCAGTTCACCGGTGTCCTCGAAGAGCAGGACGCCGTTGCACAGCAGGCTCCAGCCCTGCTCCGGGTGGTGTGCCGTCAGTCGGGCCGCCTCGCGGTCGGCGGAGTCGGCGGTGGGACAGGCAGGCTGGTGCTGGCACATGGGTGGGTTCTTTCGCTGCGTCGTAGTGGATGTCCTGCGGCTCTTCGCGCTCATCGCCGCCCCCGTCGGTCGGTTCGGTTCCGATCCCAGTCTTGCCCCATGGACGGTCTTCCGCAGGGATTTCGCGGCAGCTCGTCCTTTCCTGGGAAGACGCATCACCCGCAGGGGCGGTTCAGGTCAACTGCACCGTCTCTTTGGGTGGTTCAGAGTGGTCCCAGTGGGCTAGTCCGTCCGGGCGGGGTGTTCGGGGGGCGCGTTCGGGCCGGGTTCTCGGACAGCAGTGCGCCCCGTGACCTGGGCGGGTCACGGGGCGGACGCTCGTGCGGTGGATCAGGCGGGCGCCGCCGAGCCCAGGAGGGGCGGCGGCGCGAGGCGCGTACTGAGCACGGGCAGGAGGTCGGCCACCTGGTACGGGCGGTGGGCCGCGATCCCCGGCGGGGCGGGCGCCAGCGGCACCATCAGATCCGCCGCGGCCGGGGTGGTGGTGGCACCGTCGGCCTCCGGTTCGGCGTGCAGCCAGAGGGTCAGCATGTAGAGCTCCGGTACGGAGAGCAGCCGCGGCTGGTACGGGCCGGGCAGCGCCTCGGCCTGGAGCAGCGCCCGCTCCGTCGCGGTGACGTACGGCCCCTCGAAGAAGTGCGAGAAGGACCAGCCGTCCGGGGTCAGCATGGTGTCCGCGGCGGCGATGGCCCGGCCCCCGTTCCTGATCAGGAAGCGCCAGCCGGCGAGGCGGGTGCGGGGGGCCTGCCCGGGTGCCCCGGCGACGCCGAGGACATGGACGGGCAGGGGGAGTTCGGGGCTCAGCGGTCCCTGCGCGGCCCGCAGGGCGGGAGTTCGCGCCTCGCGGACGGCGGTCGGTGAGCCGAGGGCCGCGAGGACACTGCGGAGGGCCGGCGCAGGGGCCGGGGAGGGTCGGAGCATGGTGGGTCGCCTCTCACTCAGGAGACACGGTGATGCGTGGGCAGGTACGACGGCGCTGTCGGCGGCGGGGCCAGAGGAGGGCCATGAGGCCATGACCGGGCGCCAACACTCTGCCTCGTCCGCGGAGTTTATACGACACGTGTTCACGGAGTGTTTCCGCTAGACGCCGCCGATATTCCTGACAAGGCGTCATCAGGCCGTAAAACAAGGGTCGTAGAAGCGGAATCCGAGGGAGGCAGTGCTCCCACCTGCGTATTCCTCGCGGAGCCGGACGGCTGAATTCATGCCCCCGGTTCAGGGACAATAGGACATTGGTATATGTCGATTGTTCCATGCCCTGGGGATGTGACAGTGGGGCACTGCATCCAGCCTATCCTCCGACGGCCCTCCTTCGCAGGCGTTGTGGATCAGCGGGGTGGGCATCATCGTCCGTGACGCGCGGCCGTCCTGGCGGCCGCCCACTCGCGGAGGGACGCTTCGATGGGGGAGAAGGTCGTGGCCGACGGGTTCGGCCCGTCCGACCGGCAGCAGTACCGGAGAAAGCTCCAGCAGTGCCTCGCGGGGCTTGCGAGGCTTCTGGCGGAGAAGAGGTTCGACCGTCCCCGCAATCTCATGGGCGTGGAGATCGAACTCAATCTGGCCGGTGCCGACGGACTGCCCCGCATGCTGAACGGGCCGGTTCTCGAAAAGATCGCGAGCACCGATTTCCAGACGGAACTCGGAATGTTCAATCTCGAAGTGAACATCGCGCCCCACCAGCTCGACGGGCGGGTTTTCGACCGGCTCGCGGAGGAGATCGGCACCGGAATCGGATACGCCGACCGCAAGGCCGCGGAACTCGACGCGGGTGTCGTCATGATCGGCATACTGCCGACCCTCACCCAGGACGACCTGGTCCCCGAGAACCTCTCCTCCGCGGACCGTTACACGCTCCTCAACGACCAGATCCTCGCCGCCAGGGGAGAGGACTTCACGCTCGACATCCACGGGGTGGAACGGCTCCTCTGCACCTCGGAGTCGATCGTTCCGGAGGCGGCCTGCACCTCGGTCCAGCTCCATCTCCAGGTCACGCCGGCCCGCTTCGCCGCCGTGTGGAACGCGGCGCAAGCGGTGTCGGGCGTCCAGATCGCGCTCGGTGCCAACGCCCCCTTCGTCTTCGGCCGTGAACTGTGGCGCGAGTCCCGGCCGCCGCTCTTCACGCAGGCCACCGACACCCGGCCGCCCGAACTCCAGGCCCAGGGCGTCCGGCCGCGCACCTGGTTCGGGGAGCGGTGGGTGGACTCGGTGTACGACCTCTTCGAGGAGAACCTGCGCTACTTCCCCGCGCTGCTGCCGATCTGCGACGAGGAGGACCCGCTCCTGGTCCTCGACCGGGGCGGGGTGCCGCGCCTCCAGGAGCTGGTGCTGCACAACGGCACGGTCTACCGCTGGAACCGGCCCGTGTACGGCTGGGTCGACGGCGTCCCGCACCTCCGTGTCGAGAACCGGGTCCTGCCGGCCGGGCCGACCGTCACCGACGTCATCGCCAACGCCGCCTTCTACTACGGGCTGGTCCGCTCCCTCGCCGACGACCCCCGGCCCGTCTGGAAGCGGTTGGCCTTCGAGGACGCGGAGGCCAACTTCGACACGGCCTGCCGGCACGGCATCGAGGCGGAGCTCCGCTGGCCCCGTTCCGGCCGGGCCGGCGGCATCGCGACCGTCCCCGCGGTCCGGCTCGTCCTCGACGAACTGCTGCCGCTCGCCGCGGCCGGGCTCGACGCCTGGCACATCGAACCCGCCGACCGTGACTTCTACCTCGGGGTGATCGAGCAGCGCTGTCTGCGGAAGGTGAACGGCGCCTCCTGGCAGGCCGACACCTTCCACAAGGCGCTGGAGGCGGGCCTCGACCGCGAGGCGGCGCTCGCGGCGACCACCCGCCGCTACCGGAGCCTCATGCACGCCGGCGAGCCGGTGCACACCTGGCCGGTCGGGATCGACTGAGCGCGGCTCCCGGGGTCGCGGGCGGCGGCGGTGGCCGATCATGGCACAGTGATCGGGATGCCGCCGGAACGGCGTCCGTCCGCGACCGGGAAGTGGAGACAGGTGTGGTGTCGGACCAACGAGTGAGTGACGCTTCCCTGCCTCCCGACGGGCTGTCGCGCCGGGTCCTGCGCAACGAGACGCTCATCGTCCTCGCGCTCTCGCTCGGGGCGAGCGCCGTGTCGTCCCTCATCAGCTTCGTCGGCTCGCTCACCAAGTCGGGGGCGTTGAAGGAGCAGGCGGCCACGCTCAACGGCTCGTACGCGCCGGGGCGGCCCTGGCTCGACCTGTCCTGGCAGCTCTTCGGCATCGCCTCGGCGCTCGTGCCGGTCCTGCTCGTCGCCCATCTGCTGCTGCGCGAGGGCTCGGGCCTGAAGGCCATCGGCTTCGACCGGACCCGTCCCTGGACCGACCTCGGACGCGGGACGCTGGTCGCGGCGGGCATCGGCAGCGCGGGCCTCGCCTTCTACCTGGCGGCGCGGGCGACCGGCTTCAACCTCACGGTGGTGCCCGAGTCGCTGCCCGAGGTGTGGTGGAAGTACCCGGTGCTGATCCTCTCGGCGATCCAGAACTCGGTTCTGGAGGAGGTCATCGTCGTCGGCTATCTGCTGCGCAGACTCGGGCAGTTGGGGTGGACGCCGATGGCCGCGCTGGTGGCGAGCTCGGTGCTGCGCGGCTCGTACCACCTCTACCAGGGGATCGGCGGCTTCCTCGGCAACGTGGTGATGGGCGTGGTCTTCGTCCTGCTGTACCGCCGCTGGGGGCGGGTCGGGCCGCTGGTCGTGGCGCACGCGCTGCTCGACATCGTGGCCTTCGTCGGATACGGGCTGCTCGCGGGCAAGGTGGGGTGGCTGCCCACCGTGTGAGGCCATGGCCCGGGTGCGGGTGAGCGAGGGGGGTACGGGTTCTCCGTACTCCCCTCGTTTCGTTCGTCGCGGCGCCGTGGGGTCAGGCGTGCAGGTCGCCCTCGATGACCGTGACCGCGTGACCGTTCAGGAGGGTGCGGTCGCCGCGCAGCCGCGTACGGACGATGCCGGTGCGGGCGCCGCCCTGCAGTCCGACCAGGTCGTCGCGGCCGAACCGGGCCGACCAGTAGGGGGCGAGCGCGGTGTGCGCGCTGCCGGTCACCGGGTCCTCGTCGATGCCGACGGCGGGGAAGAAGCCGCGGGACACGAAGTCGTGGCCCCCGTCCGGGTCCTGGGCGGCGGCGGTGGCGATGATGCCGCGGGTCGAGAGGGCCTTCAGGGCGGCGTGGTCCGGCGCGAGCGCGCGCACGGTGGGCTCGTCGCGCAGCTCGACGACGAGGTCGCCGATGTGGTCGGCCGTGTCGTGGACGGCGACGACCTCGGCGCCGAGCGCCTTCTCCAGGCCGTCGGGGACGGGCACCGGGGTGAGGGAGGAGGTCGGGAAGTCCATCGTGATCGTGCCGTCGGCCTCGGCGGTGGCGCCGAGGAGGCCGCAGCGGGCCGCGAAGCGGACGGGGCCGCTCGCCGTACCGGTGGAGTGCAGGACATGGGCCGTGGCCAGTGTGGCGTGGCCGCACATGTCGACCTCGGTGGTGGGGGTGAACCAGCGCAGGGCCCAGTCGGCCTGCCCGCCGGCGGGCAGGGGGTGGGCGAAGGCGGTCTCGGAGAGGTTGACCTCCGCGGCGACCCGCTGGAGCCAGGCGTCTTCCGGGAAGGAGTCCAGGAGCAGGACTCCGGCCGGGTTGCCGGAGAAGGGCTGGTCGGTGAAGGCGTCGACGATGCGGATCCTCATGGCGCCGACCGTACCGGGGGTGGAATCGGGCGGGCCAAGGCCAATCGCGGAGAACTGGACCGGGTGGGCGCGCGTCGGCACTCCTTCGGCGTGCGGGCGGTGACCTGAGCGGATGAGATGCGTGGGTCCCGCGGCCGGCAGGCGGGGGCACGGCCCGGCCTCGCACCATGCCGGCGGGGGCACGGCCCAGCCCCCCCCCGCATCATGCCGGCGGGGGCACGGCTCAGCGCCGCCTCATGCAGGCGCGCGGGTGGGCCGTCGGCGATCGGTGCTCGGGGGCAGGACGACAAGGGCCAGTCGGCATGCTTGCTCGCCGAACAGTTCCGATATATCGTTGAGGCATCGCGACAGTTCAGCGAATGAAACCCGATGGAAGGAGCGTTGCGATGCGTTCACATGGACACGAGTACGGAAACGGACACGGAGCCGGCCGTGGAGGCTGCGGCCCCGGGCCTCGCGGTGACTTCGAAGGGCGGCGCGCGGCGTTCGGACCCTTCGGGCCGGGCTTCGGTGGCGGCGGCCCCTTCGGTGGCGGACGCGGCCACGGGGGCGGCCGGGGACGGGCGCGGCGCGGCGACGTGCGTGCGTCGATCCTGGCGCTCCTCAAGGACCGTCCGATGCACGGCTACGAGATGATCAGGGAGATCGGCGAGCGCAGCGACGGGGCCTGGCGGCCCAGTCCCGGCTCGGTCTACCCCACCCTCCAGCTGCTGGAGGACGAGGGCCTGATCACCAGTGCGAGCGAGGGCGGCAAGAAGCTGTTCACGCTCACCGACACCGGACGCGCCGAGGCCGAAGAGGGTCCCGACGCGCCCTGGGAGGACGCCGGGCGCGGCGTCGACTGGGAGGCCATGAACGAGATCCGGCAGGCCGGTTTCGGTCTGATGGAGGCGTTCGGGCAGGTCTGGAAGGCCGGCAGCGCCGAGCAGCGGAAGAAGGCGGTCGGCGTGATCAACGAGGCCCGCAAGAAGCTGTACCTGATCCTGGCCGACGAGGACTGAGCCCGTGCCCGTGAAGGGGCCGGGGGAATGGCCTCCTGTGCCCGTGAAGGGGCCGGGGGAACGGTCTCCTGTGCCCGTGAAGGGCCGGGAAGCGGTGGAAGGGCCCCGTGGCGTTCGCCACGGGGCCCTTTCGCCTGCCTGGGCCAGGCCGCCGGTCGTCCGCCCGGTCAGACCACCAGGCCCGAGAGCTTGCGCAGCGACTCGGTCAGCGCTGCCGTCGCCGAGTCCTTGAGCTTGCCCGCCATCAGGGAGACCGCCGCACCGGTGAACTCGCCGTCGATCCGCACCGTCGTGGCGTCCCCGTCCGCCGCCAGCGAGTAGCGGGTGGTGACGAGCACGCCCATCGGGCCCTTGCCCTTGATGGCGAAGGCGCGCTCCGCCTCCAGCTCCTCGACCGTCCAGAGCACCTCGGCGGGGAAGCCCATCAGCTTCATGTTCTCCGTGAAGGTGGCACCCGCCTCGAGGGTGGCCGGGCCGCCGTTCGGGAAGTTGGTGTGGGTGGCGTTCCACTCGCCGTACGAGGGGAAGTCCACGAGCTGCGCCCAGACCTTTCCGGCCGGTGCCTCGATCCGTGCCTCCGCGCTGACTTCGGCCATGAGACCACCCCTTCACGCGTGCCTGCTGGGTTCCGGTGTCGCGGAACGTAGCCGGGTGGCCGTGAACATTCAATACTGATGAACCGTCAGTTCTGCGGCGGCCGGCCCCGCCCCGTCACCGATCCACCAGATCTCGGACGCGTCGAAGCTGTCGGAGGCGCGGGGTGCCCCGTCCTCCTCGTGACAGTGGAAGGCCGCCCAGAACAGGTCGGCCGGCAACGCCTCCCGGGGCGCGTACACCCGGTAGACGTACTGCCGCCCGTCGCGCGCGAGCAGAGCCACCATCCAGAACACGATCGGAAGACGTAGGGGGCAGGGCCTGTGGTTGCGTCGGGGCGCAAAGCAAGGCGGCGCGCGCCCTGAGAGGGAGACGCGCGCGATCTCATCCGTAAGGAGGAGGAACCGCGCACGCGTGCCCAACTCCGGTGGGATGCGGACATGCTTCTCCCCGGCGATGCCCCGGCCGCCCGAGCCTGATGAGGTGAGAGGGTGCACCGTCCCGTCCCGATTCCCCAGCAGCCACTCCGGCTGCCCGCCGCCCCGCGCGCCGAACTCGCGCCCTTCCTGACCCCGTCCCTCATGTCGGTCGTGACGGGTGCGCGCCGCAGAGCCCTCCGGGACGGCGACCGGCAGATCGACACCGCCCACCTCCTGCACTCGCTCATCGAGTCCGACCCCGAGGTAGGCGCCGCCTTCGAGGACGGCCAGAAGCTCGCCCGGGTCCTGGGCTACCTCGTGCAGCGCTCCATCGGATACGGGCTGCGCTGGCAGCGCTCGGTCGAGGAGTCGGGGGCGGGTCGTCTCCTGCCCGCCGCGCGCGGGGCCGAGGGGCAGGACGGCCGGGGCTCCGGCTGGTCGCCGGCCGCGACCGTGGCCCTTGAGGAGGCCTTCCGGCGGGCCGCCGAACGCGGCGACACCCAGGCGCGCGGCCTCGACCTCCTGGCCTTCGTCGCCGCCGATCCGGAGAGCCGGGCCGCCGAGGTGCTGCGCCGCGCCGGGGTCGATCCGGCCGCGCTGAGCGCCCGTGCAGCAGCCCCCGCCGGCGCCCGGGGCGACGCCGGTACGGCCGCTCTGGCGGAAGGGCCCGTTCCACGGCGTGACGGGGAGCCGTCTCAACAGGTGTAACGGGGGTTACGCCCCTGTCCGCGTCCTGTCATCATGGCCCGATGCACGCGTCTCAGGGGAGAAGCGCCGGCCTGGGACTAGCCCTGGCCTCGGCCTTCGCATTCGGTGGTTCAGGAGTGGCGGCCAAGCCGCTCATCGAGGCGGGACTCGACCCGCTCCATGTCGTGTGGCTCCGGGTGGCCGGCGCCGCGCTCGTCATGCTCCCGGTGGCCTGGCGCCACCGCGACCTCCTGCGCCGCAAACCCGCTCTCCTGGTGGGCTTCGGGCTGCTCGCCGTCGCGGGCGTCCAGGCCTTCTACTTCGCCTCGATCTCCCGTATCCCCGTCGGCGTCGCGCTGCTCATCGAGTACCTCGCCCCGGCCCTCGTCCTCGGCTGGGTCCGCTTCGTCCAGCGCCGGCCCGTCACCCGCGCCGCCGCCCTCGGCGTCGTCCTGGCCGTCGGCGGTCTCGCCTGTGTCGTCCAGGTCTGGTCCGGGCTCACCTTCGACCTCGTCGGGCTCCTCCTGGCGCTCGCCGCCGCCTGCTGCCAGGTCGGCTACTTCGTCCTCTCCGACCAGGGCTCGGGCGAGGCCGAACAGGCCGATCCGATCGGTGTCATCGCCTACGGGCTGCTCATCGGCGCGCTCGTCCTCACCGTCGTCGCCCGCCCGTGGGGCATGGACTGGGCCCTGCTCGGCGGCAGCGCCGACATGGACGGCACGTCCGTGCCCGCGTGGCTGCTGCTCGGCTGGATCGTGCTGATCGCCACGGTGCTCGCGTACGTCACCGGCGTCGTCTCGGTCCGCCGGCTCTCGCCGCAGGTGGCGGGTGTCGTGGCCTGTCTCGAGGCCGTGATCGCGACCGTGCTCGCCTGGGTGCTGCTCGGGCAGTACCTCGACGCGCCGCAGATCATCGGCGGCGCGGTGGTCCTGGTCGGAGCCTTCATCGCCCAGTCGTCGACGCCGAAGGCGCCCGCGGCGGGACCTGTGGCCGGGTCGGCGGCGGACGTGGCCGCCGTCGTGGACGCCTCGGGTGTGACGGACCGCGATACCGAGTTGTCCGCCCGGCGGACCGGGGCCTAGGGTGCCGATCATGCATTCGACCGTGCTTCCGCCTCCCGCCGCCTAGCGCGCGCGGAGTCCCTCCTCGACGAAGACCGGGCTCGGCCGGGCGACCTCACGCCCCCGAGCGGTTCGTCGCTGCCCGCGCGCGGAGCCGAGCGACCACCCTTCCCTCCTGTCTTCCACGGAGAAGTCACGTGTCGAACTCTTCGGAATCCGCCCTGTCCGTCGGGCGGAGCCTGCTCTATCTGATCGTCGCCGGGATCGCCTGGGGCACGGCCGGCGCCGCCGCCTCGCTGATCTTCCGCGTCAGCGACATGGGCCCGCTGGCCCTCTCCTTCTGGCGCTGCGTCGGCGGTCTCGTCCTGCTGCTCGGGGCGCTCGCCCTGCGTCCCCGGCGCCGGGCCGCCCGTACGGCCGTGGAATCGCGCGGCCGCCGGACGGCCCGCATCCTCGGCACCGGGGTCGGTCTCACCGTCTTCCAGAGCGCCTACTTCGCCGCCGTCGAGGCCACCGGCCTGGCGGTCGGCACGGTCGTCACGCTGGGCGCGGGCCCCGTCCTCATCGCCGTCGGCGCCCGGCTCACCATGGGCGAACGCCTCGGCCGCGGCGGCATCACCGCCGTCACCGGGGCGCTCGCCGGGCTCGTCGTCCTCGTCCTCGGCGGAGGCGCGGCGGAGGTCCGGCCGCTGGGTGTCGCCCTCGCGGTCGTCTCGGCCGCCGGATACGCGGCCATCACCCTGCTGACGCGCTACCTCGGCCGTGACGGCGGCCGCACGGACGCGCTGTCCACCACGACCTGGGCCTTCGCGATCGGGGCAGTCGGGCTGCTGCCCGCGGCGTTCGCGGAGGGGCTCGTACCGCATACGGACGCGCCGGTGAGCGTGCTGCTCCTGCTCGTCTACGTCGCCGCCGTGCCCACCGCGCTCGCCTACGCGCTGTACTTCGCGGGGGCGGCGGTCGTCCGGGCCGCCACCGTCTCCGTGATCATGCTCCTGGAGCCGGTGAGCGCGGCCGTGATCGCCGTCTCGCTGCTCGGTGAGCGGCTCACGACCGCCGTCGTGCTCGGGACGCTGCTGCTCCTCGCGGCCGTCACGGGCCTCGCGTTCGCCGAGGCGCGGACGGCGACGGCGGAACGGCGGCGGGAGGCCGTGGCGGTGTAGGGGGAGGGGAGCTGCGGGGGCGGTGTGGGTGGAGGGGAGCTGCGGGCCGTCATCCGCTGCCTGTCGTCTGCGGCCCGTGGCCCGCGGTGGGGGCTCGTGCCCCCACCGGTGCCGGCCGGTGCCCGCCGGTGTCAGCCGGTGTCAGCCCGTGGTGCGGCGGCGCAGTTGGTGGCCCCGTGCCGCCCGGTCGCGGGGGCCGTCGCGCTCGGCCAGTCGCTCCATGACCCGGTCCTGGATCGCCTGCGGCTTGTTCCCCGCGTACTTGAACTTGGCCCGCACCTCGGTCACCTCCAGGCGCAGCACCCGGATCCCGGACAGCAGGCGGCCGAACGGCGCCTCGCCGGGGACGGCGGGGGCCGTGCCGCCGTCCGGCTGGAAGTGGGCGACCTGGCGGTTGAGCAGCTCCGCCTTCTCCGCCGGGTCGTCGACCACGTGCGCGGTGCAGCGCAGCTGGACGGCGGCGTAGTAGGAGGTGGGCGTGCCGTGCGCGGCCGGGGTGCCCTCGGGAGCCGTCCATGTGCCCGGCACGAAGACGTGGTCGTCGACCACGCCAAGAAGCACCGTCGGGTTCGCCTCAAGGGCACGCCACAGCGGGTTCGGGCGGGCGAGATGGGTCAGCACCCGGCCGTACGGGCCGGGCTCGGGCTCGTACCGGAAGTGCGTCGGCTGCACCCACGGCGGGTCTCCTGGCAGGCCGTTGACCGCGAGCTGGCCGAAGTCGTGGCGGGAGAGCCAGTCCCGCCACTCGTTCTCGTCGTGGGGCGCGTCCCAGGGGTGGATCAGCATGCGTCCGTCCGCTCGCTCGTGGCCTGGAGGGCGGCCAGGTAGTCGGGCAGGGCGACGGCCGGGTCCAGGTCGTCGGCCGGGACCGGCGCGCCGTAGCCGCCGCGCACGGGGACCACACCGGACCAGTGGGGGAGGGCGAGGTCCTCGGCGTCGTCGTTGGGGCCGCCGGTGCGGACCTTCGCCGAGACCTCGTTCATGTCCAGGCGGATCACGGCCGTGGCGGCGAGCTCCTTGGCGTTCGCGGGGCGGGAGTCCGCCGAGCGGCCGGGGACGACGTGGTCGACCAGGGCGTCGAGGGCGATCCGCAGCTCCTCGGGGTCGGTGACCTGGTGCGCGGTGCCGAGGACGACGACCGAGCGGTAGTTGAGGGAGTGGTGGAACGCGGAGCGGGCGAGCACGAGCCCGTCGACGTGGGTCACGGTCAGGCAGACGGGCAGACCGGGGGCCGCCACGCCGTCGCCGGCCGCGCGCAGTGGCCGCGAGCCGGTCGAGCCGTGCACGTAGAGGCGGTCGCCGACGCGGCCGAAGAGCGTCGGGAGGACGACCGGCGCGCCGTCCCGTACGAACCCGAGGTGGCAGACGTACGCCTCGTCGAGTATCGAGTGGACCAGGGCCTTGTCGTACGACGCGCGCTGGCGGGAGCGGGTGGGGACGGTCCGGTCGGTCGGCGCGTACGTGTCGGCGACGGCAGCGGTCTCGGAGGCCCCGGCGGAGGTCCTGTCGGCGGCCGTGTCGGCGACGGTGCTCATTGCGTTCTCCATTGCACTAGTGCATACTTGCGTTTGTGCTAGGAGAGTATCGGATCGAAGGTCGTCGCGCATCGGACATCGCCGCGAGCGTGGAGCGCGGAGTGGGGCTCGGGGCTCTCGAGCCAGGACAACTCCTGCCCCCGATGCGGGAGTTGGCCGCAGTGCTCGGTGTGAATCCCAATACCGTCGCCGCCGCCTACCGCACCCTGCGGGAACGCGGGGTCATCGAGACCGACGGGCGGCGCGGCAGCCGGGTGCGCCCGCGACCCGCCACGACCGCGCGCGGCTCGATCCGGGTCGAGGCACCCGCCGGGGTCAGGGACGTCGGCAAGGGCAACCCCGACCCCGCCCTGCTGCCCCCGCTCGGCGAGGCCTTCGCCGAGGTCGCGCGGAGATACGCCGAACGGCCCGGCATGTACGCGGAGGCTCCCGTCGACGAGGAGTTCGGGCGCCTCGCGCGCGCCGCCTTCGACGCGGACGGAGTGCCGGACGGGCCCGTCGGCGTCACGTCCGGGTCGCTCGACGCCGTCGAGCGCGTGCTCGCCGTGCACCTCAGGCCCGGCGACGCCGTCGCCGTCGAGGACCCGGGCTGGGGCAGCCTGCTCGACCTGGTGCCCGCGCTCGGGCTGCGGCCCGTACCGATGGCCGTCGACGACGAGGGGCCGCTTCCCGATGCGGTCGAGCGCGCGATCGCCCAGCACGGGGCGCGGGCGGTGATCGTGACGGACCGGGCGCAGAACCCGACCGGCGCGTGTGTCACCGAGGCCCGCGCGGGGGAGCTGCGGCGCGTGCTCGCCGGGCATCCCGGAGTGCTGCTCATCGAGGACGACCACGGGCACGGGATCGTCGCGCAGCCGCTCCACCCGCTGGCCGGGGGCAGCGACCACTGGGTGCTGATCCGCTCGGTCGCCAAGGCCTACGGCCCCGACCTGCGGATCGCCGCCTTCACCGGCGACTCCGAGACCGTCGACCGGGTGCTCGGCCGGCAGCGGCTCGGGCCGGGCTGGGTCAGCCGGCTCCTCCAGCGGGCCGTCGTGAACCTCTGGGCCACGGACGCGGTGGACCCGGCGGTCGTCGCGCGCTCGTACGGGAAGCGGCGCGACGGACTCGTACGGGCCCTGGCCCGGCGGGGCGTCGAGGCCCACGGGCGCAGTGGCATGAACGTGTGGGTGCCGGTGCCCGACGAGACCGCGGCGGTGGCGGGTCTTGTGGCCGCGGGGTGGGCGGTGGCGCCGGGGGCGCGGTTCCGGATGGAGGCGGGGCCGGCGGTGCGGGTCACGGTGTCGGGGCTCGAGGCGGGCGGGATCGAGGCGCTGGCGGAGGCGGTGGCGGGGGTGGTGGGGCCGGTGGTGGCGCGGAGCTATGGGTGAGGGGTGGGCGTGGCCTTGCTTGTGGGGGTGAGGCCGTGCCTGTGCGGGTGGCTGCGCCATCGTCACCCGCCGTGTGGGCAATCGTCCCTCCCTCAGACTCCGTCCGGGGGGACCCCCAGGGCGGGACGGGTGGGCACACGGGACGGCGCCCTCTGGCGGCGCCTCCGCTCCTTGTGCCTGGACCCGCACCCACAGTGCGGCGCACCTCGTGGTGCGGGTTCAGGCGCAGGGAGCCTAGGCCCGGCAAGGGGCGCCGTCCGTTGTGCCCACCCGTTCCGCCCCAGCGGAACGAATGCCCACAACGGGGTGGGCGGCGCCGTCCGTTGTGCCTGCCCGTTCCGACCCTGGGGGTCCCCCCTGGACGAAGTCCTTGGGGGAGGAACGAATGCCCACAACGGGCTGGGCGGCGGGCGTCGCTGTGTTCACGTTGCTTGCGACAGGTGTGGTCGTGCGGCGGGACGGGCGGGTTTGGGTGAGGGCTGCGCCGGCCAGGACTATCAGGGCGCCTACCGGGGTGTTCCAGGTGAGTTGTTCGTCCAGGAGCGCCACCCCCGCCGCCGTCGCGATCACCGGGATGAAGTACGTGACCATCGCGGCCGTCGTCGGGCCGACCTCCGCGACCACCCCGTACTGGAGCAGCATCGCGTACCCCGTGCCGAGGGCGCCGAGTGCGATCACGGCGAGCAGCGGGAGCACCTCCACCGACTTCGGGAGCGAGGTGAACAGCGGGGTGACGACCGCAAGTTGCAGCGTGGCGAGGCCGACCTGGGAGCCCGCGAGCGAGAGGTTCGAGGCGCCCGTGCCGCTCAGCGTCCTGCGGACGTAGATCCAGCCGACCGCGTAGCTGAACGAGGCGAGGAGGGCCAGGGCCGTGCCCGTCACGTCGACGCCGGAGAAGCCCTGCCACGCGCCGAGCACCGTGAGCACGCCCATGAAGCCGATGCCCAGGCCCGCCGCGCGGACCCGGGTCGGGCGGTCCTCGGAGAGCGCCACGAGGGAGAGCAGCATGCCCCACAGCGGGGTCGTCGCGTTGCAGATGCCCGCGAGCGTCGACGGGATGGTCAGTTCGGCGTAGGCGAAGAGGGAGAACGGCAGCGCGTTGAGGAGGAAGGCCGCGACCGTCAGATGGCCCCAGACGCGGGCGCCGCGCGGCAGCCGGTCGCGCTTCACGACCAGGGCGACGGCGAGCACCGCCGTACCGAAGAGGAGTCGCCCGAAGGTCACCTGGAAGGGTGCGAAGCCCTCCGTGCCGACCTTGATGAAGACGAAGCTGAAACCCCAGATCAGGGCCAGTACGCCGAAGCGGACGCGCCAGTCCAGCAGGCGTGAGGCGGAGGACGGGGCGGAGGATGCGGTGGGTGGGGCTGCGGGGCTCATGCCACTCAGGGTGACCGTCTCGACCTCTTAGAACAAGCGAGAATTCCTCGACCCCTTCCCTTAGTATCGCTTACATGTTGAATCTGGAGCGCCTGCGCACCCTCGACGCCGTCGCCCGGCACGGCTCGGTCAGCGGGGCGGCCGACGGACTGCACGTCACCACCTCCGCCGTCTCCCAGCAGCTGTCCAAGCTGGAGCGCGAGGTGGGCCAGCAGCTGCTCGCCAAGAACGGCCGGGGGGTGCGGCTCACCGACGCCGGGCAGCTGCTCGCCGAGCACGCCGCCCGGATCCTCTCCCAGGTCCAGATGGCCCAGGCCGACATCGAGGCCCAGCGCGGCCAGGTCGTGGGTGAGGTGCGGGTCGCCGCCTTCCCGACGGCCGCCCGGGGCCTCTTCCCGGCCGCGCTCGCCGCCCTGCGCGAGGGCCATCCCGACCTCCGGGTCCGTACGACGGAGCTGGAGCCGGAGAACGGCGTGCGCGCGGTACTGCGCGGCGACGCGGATCTCGCGCTCGTCCTGGACTGGAGCAACAAGCGGGCGCCCGTGCCCGGCGGCCTCGAGCGCGCCCATCTGCTCGACGACTCCGCCGACGTGGCCCTGCCCGCCGGGCACCGGCTGGCCGGGCGTGAGGCGTTGGACCTGGTGGACTTCGCCGACGAGGAGTGGGTCTCCTGGCCGGAGGGCGAGTTCTGCCACGACTGGCTGATGTTCACGCTGCGCTCGCAGGGCATCGAGCCGCGGATCGGTCACCTGGCGGGGGAGCACCACACGCAGCTGGCGCTCGTGGCGGCGGGACTCGGCGTGTGCGTCACGCCCCGGCTCGGGCGGCCCGTGCCGGAAGGGGTCGTCTTCGTGCCCGTACGGCAGCAGGTGCGGCGCCACATCTACGCGACCTGGCGCGCCGACGCGGGCCGCCGGCCCTCCGTGCGGGCGGTCGTCGGCGCGCTGCGGGCGGCGGCCGAGCCGTTGGGGAGCTGAGTCGAGGGTCAGAGGCCCGCCAGTTTGCGGAAGTCCCAGGACGCGATCGCGTCCGGTGTCAGCCGCATCCAGGCGTGTCTGCCGTCGTGCGGCATCGCGTCCAGGCCGAAGTTCTTGGCGGCGAAGAGCTGCTCGGGCACGTCGAGTTCGGGGCACGGCTCGCCCGTGCGCGGGGCCTCGCCGATGAAGGTGACGGTGCCCGAAAGCTCCACGCCGCGCAGTTCGCCGTACTCCTCGCCGTCGTCCACCACGACGGCGATCCTCGGGTCGGCGCGCAGCTCCGCCCAACGGCGGCTGCGGGTCAGCGAGTACAGCCAGAGCGAGGAGCCGTCCCAGGCGAACCAGAGCGCGCTCACGTGCGGGCGGCCGTCGGCGGAGACGGTCGCGACCCGGCAGGTGCGCTGTTCCGCGAGGAAGGAGTCGAGCTCCGCCGGGGTCATCATGATCCGGCGTCCACGGCGTTGTGCGACGGTCATCGTCCGCACCCTTCTGGATTTCTGATGAGACGTCAGAAAGCATGGGGGGCCAATCGCGCGCGTGCAAGGGGAGGGACCATGGAGCAGAGGGCGAGAGAGCGGCTCGGGGAGCGGATCCGGCCGGACGGCGGGGTCGTGCTGCTCACCGTCGAGTGTCAGCAGGGGGTCGTAGGTCCGGAGAGCGCACTGCCCGAACTGGCCGCCGCCGCCCGTGCGTCGGGGGCGCTGCGGAACGTCGCCCGACTGGTGGCCGCCGCGCACGAGGCGGACGTCCAGGTCGTCCACGCCGTCGCCGAACGGCGCCCCGACGGGCGGGGAGCCAACAGCAACGCCCGGCTCTTCCGGGCCGCCGCCCGCCTTCCCGTACAGCAGCACAGCGGAAGCACGGCGGTGCGGATCGCCGAACCGATCGAGGTCGCCGAGGAGGACCTCGTCGTCCGGCGGCTGCACGGGCTCTCGCCGCTCGCGGGGACCGATGTCGATCCGCTGCTCCGCAACCTCGGCTGCCGGACCCTGATCGTCACCGGCGTCTCCGCCAACGTGGCCGTGCCCAACGCCGTCTTCGACGCCGTCAACCTCGGCTACACCGTGGTGGTGCCCGGGGACGCCATCGCGGGGGTGCCGGCCGACTACACCCCCGCGATGATCCGTCACACCCTCGCGCTCGTCGCCACGATCACCACGACCGACGAGATACTCGCCTGCTGGAAGTTCCCCCGGCGGTCCGGGGGCACGGGGAGCGCGTCGGGCGGAGGAACCGCCGGCGGCACCGGCAGCACCGGGAGCACCGGCAGCAGCGGGAAGGCCGGCAGCGCCGGGAGGCCCGGGAAGGCCGGGAACGCCGGGGGTGCCGTCAGCCGAAGCTGATCGCGTCCCCGACCACCTGGATCGGTGTCGGCGGCAGGGGGGAGCCGGCCGGGCCGGACTTCACGCTGCCGTCCGACACGTCGAACCGGCTCTGGTGGCACGGGCAGACGATGACGCCGTCCTCGACGCTGCTCACGGCGCAGCCCGCGTGGGTGCACTTCGAGGAGAAGGCCTTGAACTCGCCCGCCTTCGGCTGGGTGATGACCACGCCCTTGTCGGCGAGGACCTTCCCGCCGCCCACCGGGATGTCCGCGGTCGACGCGAGCGTCTCGCCCTCCGCCGCCACCCCCTTGTCGTTCGTGCCGCCGCCCCCGCATGCGGTGAGTGCCGCTGCCAGGCCCGCGCCGCCCGCCGCCGCGACGACCGTCCGGCGTGCCACTCCGCTCATGTGCTGCCCCTCTTCCCTCGTGCCTTCGGTGCGGTTGTGCTCCTGCCAGAAGGTACGTCTGTGAGCTGTGTCCCGTTCACAGGATCGGGCGTTCGCTTCCTTACAGTTCTGACTAGAGTGTCTGATCCTGGACACCCTATGAGTGAACTGTCCATCCGAGGGGGCGACGGGCATGCTGGCGCGGTCGGTGAGTGCCCATCACGTACGAGCCGTGCTGCTGGCCGCCGAGCGGCGCGGGATCGCCACCGGACCGTTGCTCGCCCGAGCCGGCCTGTCCCCGGCGCTCGCCGAGGAACCCCGCGCCCCGGAACGGGAGTCGGCCCGGGTTCCGGCGGAGCGGTTCGGGCAGCTCGTCAGAATGCTCTGGGCCAGCCTCGACGACGAACTCATCGGCTTCGGGGGCGCGCCCAGCAAGGTCGGGACCTTCGCGATGATGGCCCATGTCGTGGTCCACGGCAGCCGTGACCTGCGCGAGGCGCTCCGGCGGGCCGGGACCTTCTACTCCCTCTTCCCGGGCGGCCCGCGCTTCCGCCTCGTGGAACCGGCGCCGGGCGTCACCTGGACCGACGAGGCCGACGAGGCCCGGATGGAGTTCGACGTCTCCGGGTACGACGACCCCCTCCACTTCGGTGCCGAGTCCACCGTCCTCGTCGCGCACCGCTTCGCGGGCTGGCTCGTCCGGCGCCGGATCGGCCTGCGCCGCGTCGAGTTCGTCCACCCGGAGCCCCGGCACGCGCGCGAGTACGCCCTCCTGTTCGGGGCGCCCTGCGTCTTCGGCGCGCCGCGGACAGCCGCCGTCTTCGACCGGGCGGACCTCGACGAACCGGTCCTGCGGGACGCGGCCGCGCTCAAGGTCTTCCTCCGTCGCGCCCCCGTCGACGTGCTCGTCCGTGCCGACTACGGCAGTACGGTGACCGGCCGGGTGCGGCATCTCATCGGGCGGTCCCTGCCCGCAGGGCCGGTGCCGACGCCCGAGGAGCTCGCCGACCGGCTGTCCGTCAGCCCGCAGACCCTGCGCCGCCAACTGGCCGCCGAGGGGACCACGTACCAGCGGCTCCGTGACCAGGTGCGGCGCGACCACGCCCTCGCGGAGCTGACCGGCGGCAGGGTCTCGATCGAGGGGCTCTCGCGTCGGCTCGGCTTCTCCGAACCCAGCGCGTTCCACCGGGCGTTCCGGCGCTGGACCGGCGAGACGCCGCGGGCCTACCAGGCCAGGGCGCGCGCCCGTGACGGTCGGGCCGCGCCGCCTCCGGCACCGACCGTCCCCGGTCAACAACCCTGAGCGGTACGGTCACAGCCGCCGGCGGCCGCTCGTCCTACCGTCCCGACATGACCGAAAACGACCGGTCCGGGGCCGTGCGGCCCCCGGACCTCCGCCGCGCTCGTCCCCGCGCCCGGACCGGGTCCCGATGACGGTGCGCCGGGCGGCCGGTGCCGTCCTCGGGGCCGGGGCGGTGCTCTGTCTCGTCGCCGTGGTGGCCGTGACGGCCCTCGGCATACGGGTCGACGGCACGAGCATGGCGCCGACCCTTCACGAGGGGGACCGGATCCTCGCGGTGCCGGACTCGGCGGGGACGGCGCGCCGGTTCGACGTGGTGTTGCTCCGGGCCACCGGGAAGGACACCCTGCTGGTCAAGCGGGTGATCGGCCTGCCCGGTGACCGGGTCGGCATCGTCTCCACGCCCGACGAGCCCTTCTTGGTGCTCGTGCAGGAAGGGGGAGCGGGCCCGGTGCGACGGGTGGCGGCGCCCCAGTGGGCGGCGCAGGCCCACCGTACGGGCGCGTGCTGCGGTCCGGACGGGACGCGGTCGGCGCGGTCCGAGCTGCGGACCGTACCCGAGGGGTCGTTCTTCTACCTGGGGGACAACCCCGATCTCTCGGACGACTCGCGGGCGTACGGCTGGGGCGAGATCGCGCGGATCGAGGGGCGGGTCGGCGTGCGGGCGTTCCCGGTCTCGGCGTCCCCGGACATCGGCAACCGGCCGGTTCTGGAGGAGTACCGGGGGCCGGGTCCCTAGGGCCGTCTTGCCGGTCAGGCCGGGTGCGCGCTCGCGGGCGGTGGCTTCTCGGTGCCCGTGCTCAGGGCGACCCGGACCACGGTGTCCGCGACGCGCCGGGCCGACTCCTCGGGCGAGGAACCGGCCTGGACGATGTGGCTCGCCGTGAGCCGGACCGCCGCGTCCACGGCGAGTTCGCGCGCCACCGGGTCGACCGTCGGCCAGGCCTCCGTGACGTACGCGTCGGCCATCGCCGTCGCGGTGTCGAACGCCGCCGCCGAGCGGGTCGTCAGATAGGAGAGGAGGCCGTCCTCGCCGGTGCTCGTCAGCATGGCCTTGATCAGCGGGTTCCGGCCGGCCAGCGTGAGCGTGAAGCCGACGGCGGCCTCGACCGCCGCGCGCAGGTCGTCCCGGTGGGCGTCCAGACCCGCCTGGATGCCGACGAGGCAGCGCTCCAGTTCGCGCTGGAAGAGGGCCTCGCCGACCGCCTCCTTCGAGGGGAACTCCGAGTAGAGCGTCTGGCGGCTGACCCCGACCGCGCCGGCCAGGTGCGACATCCGCAGCTTGTCGAAGCCGCGGTCCGCGACCGCCTCGTACGCGGCGTCCAGCAGGCGCTCGCGCAGCAGTGTCCGGACCGTCTCCCTGAACCGTGGCATCGGCCAAGCCTAGTCCAGCGGGAATTCCTCCCAGGATGGTCCGAAGCATTGACACTTCACAAGAGAGTGTCCAATTCTCGAACAAGCAGCCGCAAAGTGTCATTCGTCTCCGACCAGCCACATCCGGCCGCGGGACGCACGGCTGAGTTCACATCCCCACCCGCGCGGCTTGTGCGGGACGACGGTTGGAGATCACATGCAGCACGAGACCAGAGGCGTCACCCGCTGGCGCAGATCCGCGTTCCTCGCCGTGCCCGCCACGGCGGCCGTCGCCGCCATGGCCACCGCCATGGTGCAGGGCGCGCTCGCCGCGAACCTCTCGCTGACCAGCGTCCCCTTCACCCTCAGCTCGAAGACGGTGGCGGCGCCGCAGGGCATCGGCGCGGTCATGCACACCATCGACGCGGGCGGGGCCAAGGGAGCCGCCGAGGTCGGCATCGCCAAGGCCGGCCTCGACGGCATCTGCGTGCACGCCGTCCAGTCCGTCAACCTCCCGGTGATCGGCAGCCTCGGCACCTGGTCGCTCAACATCTCGTCGCCGGCGGCGGCGACCCCGCTCACCAGCGACCAGCTCGTCGCCGGCGGCGGACTCCAGGCCAACAAGCTGGTCCTGGACGCCCAGTCGCTCAAGGCCGCCACGGCCACCCTCAACGCGAGCGACACCACCCCGAACGTCATCGGCGCAGCCGCCGACGGCGCCGGGATCAAGGGCACGGGCATCACCGACGGCACCCCGGGCCAGTTCGGCCTCGACGCCACCGGCGGCCGTACCGACATCAAGAACCTCAACGCCGACGCCAACGGCGCCACCATCTCCGGCGCGATCACCCTGCCGGACCTCGCCATCGGCATCGCCCACGGCGACAAGGGCTGCTGAGCCGACAGGACCCGCACCCGTACGGCCCGTCACCACCGGCCGGAGCCCGTCCCCCTCGGGGCACGGGCTCCGGCTCCCACCCCCGACTCCCCTCTGCGAGGCCCCCATGACCGTCGATCCACCGCCCGAGCCGGCCCCCGGTCCCGAGGCGCCCGTCCCGCCGGGCTCCGCCGGCCCGGTCCCGCGGTCCCGCGGGGCCCGCGCGGCCTTCCGGCGCTGGCGTCGCACCCGGCCGTTCTGGGCGACGGTCTGGACCGCGCTCGGCGGATTCGTCATCTTCTTCCTGCCGATGGCACCGCTCGGGAAGATCCTCCAGGTCGGCGTCGGGGGGATCGCGGGCATGGCCGGCGGCGTCGTCCTCATGGCGATGGCCCTCCTCATGCTGCTGCTGCCCGGCCAGCGCCACACCGCCGGCGTCATCGCGGTGATCGCGGGGGTCGCCTCGTTTCCTCTGTCGAACCTCGGCGGACTCTTCGTCGGAATGGCCCTGTCCGTCCTCGGCGGGTCCATGGCCTTCGCCTGGCTCCCCGAGAAGCCCGCCAAGCGGAGCCGCGGTCTTCTCCGGCGGACGAGGACGGGTGGCGCATCCGTGGGGAGCGGATCGGCATGACGCGGAACCCGTTCAGCACCCGCCGCCTCGCCCCTGCCCTCACCCGGATGCGTACCGCCGGAACCCGGGCCGCCGCCGACTGGAACGCCCGGATGCTCGCCGAGGCCGCCGACGGCACCCGGCGCGGCACCCGCTGGGGGCGCGGCGTGCTCGCCCTCGTCCCCTCCGCCCTCGTCATCGGCGCCATCGGCACCGCGCTCGCGCAGGGCGCGCTCGCCGCCAACTTCAGTGTCGCGGGGCAGCCGTTCACCCTGACGTCCAACGGCGTCGAGGGCAGTGGCTTCGGCGCCATCGTCAACACCCCCGCCGTCGGGCGCCCGGACGGCAGCACGACCACCAACACCGCGATGGCGCGCGTCGGTTTCGCCAGCGCCGGGCTCGCCGGACTCTGCGGGATCGTCCACCAGACCATCGCGGGAGTCCCGTACTCACTGCTCCTGACGGGCGGCCAGAAGGTGACGGCCACCCCGCCGGCCACCTTCAGCACCGACATCGACGCCTCGAACCTCTACATCCAGGCCACCGAACTCCAGGCGTACGGACCGACCACCCTCCAGAACGCGGTGCTCGGCCAGTCCGCCGACCAGGTCACCGTCGCCGGCAAGCCGCTCACCGGCGCGCTGCCCGGCGGGTTCGGGCTGGGCTCGGCGGGGGGCGAGGGCGGCAGCTCCATCAGGCTGCACGGACTCCACGCCACGGCCTACGACGCCGAGATGGCGGGTGCGCTCGTGCTGCCCGACCTGAAGATCAGGGTCGTCGCGGGATCGGCGACGACATGCTGAGCCGGCTGGCGCACGCGCACGCGTGGTTCCGGGCCTTCCGCCGCACGCGGCCGTTCTGGGGCGGCGTGTGGCTGGTCGCCGGGGGCTGGACGGTCCTCAAGTTCTCCCTCAGCTCCCTGCAGCTGATCGTCAGCACGGGCTTCGGGGGAGTGGCCGGATACCTCGTGGGCGGCGGGATGATCCTGTGCGGCCTCATCCCGCTGGCGCTGCCCGGCCAGCGCTACACCTTCGGGCTCATCGGCGCGGTCCTCGCGGTCGTCTCGCTCGTCGTCTCCAACCTCGGCGGCTTCCTGCTCGGCATGGCCTTCGGCGTCCTCGGCGGTTCCATGACGGTGGGCTGGGGCGTCAAACGGCCCCGCCGCCGGGCGGCGGTGGAGGCGGAGGGATGAGGGGCCACGCGATGCCGTCCGCCGGGGTGCGGCGCAAGGCCGTCGCCGTCACCGCCGCGCTCGTCCTCGCCGTCGTCACCGCCCTCTGGTCCGGTCAGCCGAGCCGCGCCGCCGGGGCGACGGCCGCCGTCGAGCCGATGGGCGTGCCCTTCCTGCCCTCCCCGGACCCGCTCCACGTCACCATCGCCAGCATGGTCGCCGTCTCGATGACCGTCGAGAAGAACGTCACCATCCGGCTCTCCGACGGCACGACACGGGTCACCAACCGGTACACCTTCACCAAGTTGAAGATCCGCTCGCACATGAACGTGACGCAGCGGGCGGCGGGTCACACCGTCACCATCGACGTCCCCGACGAGGGTTCCCTCGGCGGCTACGACAGCGCGGGCAGGCCCGAGACGACCACGATGTGGGGCAGCATCTCCAACGTCTGCGTCCGCGTGCTCGTCAAGATCTGCGGAGTGCAGGGACTCCTCGACTTCTTCGGCTCCCTCATCCCGCTCACCGCGGGGGCCGAGGACTTCGTCGGAGACGTCTACGCGATCCGTACGGTCGACGACCACGCGGCTCTCGACTCCACCGACAACCCCGTCCACCTTCCCGGAACCATCACGGTGACCATGCCATGAGCCCCGAGCCCGATGTGAGCCCCGAGCCGGATGCGGGCCCCCGGCCCGACGTGAGCCCCGAGCGCCACGGGGGCCGCACTGCGAGTCGTGGCCCGGAAGGGCGCACCCACTGGCGCCGGTCCCTCGCCGTCGCCGTGCCCGCGCTCCTGGCGGCCGGCGGCCTCGGCTCCGCGATGGCGAGCGGCGCGCTCGCCGTCGGCCTCCAGATCCAGGACCGGCCCGTCGACTTCACCACCAGCAGCCTGTACGGCACGCAGTACGGCGCCGCAGTCGTCGACCAGACCGTCGTACGGCCCGACGGCTCGACCGGCACCGTACGGGTCCTCCGCATGGGGTTCGCGGACGGGATGCTCAACGGCCTCTGCCTGAGCCGGCGGCAGGAGATCGCGGGAGCCACGTACACGCTGCTCCTCACCCTCGGCGACGACGACCCGGGCTCCTGGGAGATCAGGACGAAGAACACCGTCCTCGACCTGCGGAACGCCACCGGGGTCCTCGACATGGACGGCATCGTCGACCTCAACACCAACGGCGCCGACGTGAAGACCGTCAAGGACACGAGCGGGGCGTACGTCGTGAACCCGCTGAACAGTCCGCAGCACCGCTTCGGGATCCAGGCGCGGTACGCCAAGTTCGACCGGATCGTCGGCACCGCCCAGGACTTCCAGATCCCGGGCCTCCTCACCACGCCGAGGCTCAAGCTCTCCGTACGGCCCGGCACCGTCGCCTGCCCCGCCCCGGCGGCGCCCACCGGGACACCGGGCACCCCGTGACTCCTGGACCGTCCCCCGTCCGCCGGGGTCCGTATCTGACGGGCCGTGCGACCTGGCAGACTGCGGGCCTCACCGTCGTCTCCCCCGTGCCGTGAGCGGACCGCTCCACCGGGGAAGCGGCAAGCGACTCCTGGAGGCCCACCATGGCGCAGCAGCCCGGACAGCCGGCGGTCCGCACGAGCGGACGGCCCCGTCGGCCACCGCACCGGCCCGGGAGCGGGGCGAGCGCCCGATGACCCTCTGCCCGACCCGGCGTGCCGATCCCGGCGCGTTCGTCGTCCGCAGCGCGCCCGCCGTGCCCACCGCGGCCGTGCTGCTGCTCCACGGCGGCCGGGCCGACGGACCCGAGCCGCCGCCCGCCCTCAACCTGCCCGCGCTGCGCATGCGGCCCTTCGCCGCCGCCGTGAGCCGGGCCGTCCGGGGCCGGGACGTGCTGATCGCCGAGGTGCGCTACCGCCACCGGGGCTGGAACGGGGAGAGCGCCGACGCCGCCAGGGACGCCGAGAGCGCGCTCGTACGCCTCCGGGAACAGGCCGGGCCCGTCCCCGTCGTGCTCGTCGGCCACTCGATGGGCGGCCGCGCGGCCCTCGCCGCCGCGGGAGACCCCACCGTCCGCGGTGTCGTCGCCCTGGCGCCCTGGTGCCCCACCGACGAGCCCGTCGACCACCTGGGCGGCCGGCGCCTCTATCTGCTGCACGACGAGAGCGACCGCGTGACCTCGGCCCGCGCGTCCTGGGACTTCGTCCGCAGGGCCCGCGCCGCGGGCGCCGACGCGGCGGGCATCCCGATGCCGACGGGCGGTCACGCGATGCTGCGGGGCGCCCACCTGTGGCACCGGCGTGCGGCCGAACTCACGGCGGCGCTGCTGTCGCACGGGTGAGGGGCGCCGGCTCGCCGAGCTGATGGTCGCCGGAACGCCGTGGACGCCGGCGCGGTGCCGCTCGCGGCGTACGCCGCGAGCAGGCTGGACCCTAGGAGGCGATCAGGCCCGCGCACGCCGCGCGCGTCGCTGCGTGAACCGAGCGGGCCAGGCGGGCGCCCCACAGGGAGCGCGGGCCGGCGAAGGGCTGGGCTTCGGTGCTGGTGCTGGTGCTGGTGCTGGTGCTGGTGGCGGCGCGCGTGCTGGGACCGGTGGTGCCGTTGTCGGCGCGGGGGTCGGGGGCGGCGCGGGGGCCGGTGGGCATCGGGGCCGCCACGCAGACCGCGTCCGTCGGTGTGCCCGAGGCGTCCGCGCCGAGTTCCACCAGGGCCTGCACCTTCGCCTCGGTGGCGGTGGCCACCGCGTTCACCAGGGCCGCGTCCGTGAGGGGGACCGGCAGCGACACGATGATGTTGATCGTGCCGGGGCGGGGGACCGTGAGGCCACCGACGCCCGGTGCCGCGGCCCAGCCCCTTACGCCTATCCCCGCGGTGACCACCGCCCGTACACCGCCGTCCTCGGCGTGGCACCGGTCCGCGACCGAGGCGGCCGTCATCAGGCCCACCCCCGGGCCGGTGAGCCCCGCCCCGGCGGCCAGGTCGCGGAGGTGGGCGACGGGATCGAGCCGGTCGTAGCCGGGCGGCACCTGGGCGTTGATCACCCACTCCCGCTCGCCGATGCCGCCGCCGAGCACCGCGCTCGACACCATGCGGACTCCCGGACCCGGCGCCCACACCAGGAGAGGCCGGTCACGGCCCTGCTCCCTGTGGGTGAGCAGAGCCGCGTCGGCGAGAGAAGTGCTGGTCAGGAGGGTTCGCGTAGGCACCCCCGCACCCTAGGGGGTGCCTCGTGGATCACGCGAGGCCGTCCCAGCCCCAGCGCGGTGTGGGTCCGGGTTCGCCGAGGTCCGTGCCGGGCGCGGAGGCGGAGACGTCCTTGGCGATGCGCGTGCCCCAGTCGAAGTACTCCACCACCCGGCGGCGCAGCAGGGCGTCGTCCGGCAGCTCCTTCTCCACGGCCGCCGTCATCAACTCCATCCAGCGAAGCCGCTGTTCCTCCGTGATGCCGAGCCCGAGATGGGCGCGGAGCAGGGCCTGGTGCCCGCCGAGTTCCGCCGTGAACTCGGCGGGGCCCGAGAACACCTCGGCCAGCCAGACGGCGACGTGCTCCACATGGGCGGCGGTGAAGTCGGCGAAGACGGGGGCGAGGAGGGGGTCGGCCAGGACCCCCTCGTAGAACGTCTCGGAGAGCCGGCGCAGCGCGTCGGCGCCGCCCACGGCCTCGTACAGGGTGTTCGTGTGCTCGGCGGTCATGGCGGGCCTCCGGGTCCGGGGTGTGTCCTCCCAGCTTTCACACAACGTGGCCCGGATCCAAGGATGTTCGCTCTCGGCGGGGCGTGGTGATCCCCTCGGGTCCGCCGGTTTCCCAGGTCTCCGGCGGCCAGCGGCGGCTCAGGTGCCTCAGCTCCACGGAGATGGCCGCCCGCATCAGGTCGCGGGCGCGGTCCAGGGGCAGCGCGCCGCTCAGCCAGCGGGTGCTGAGTCCCTCCGTGAGGGCGGTCATGCGCTCCGCGGTCGCCGTGAGCGTCGGCGCGGGAACGGCGGGGCAGACCTCGGCCAGCAGTGCCGCGACGTCGTGGACCCAGGTCAGGCCGGCTCGGGCGAGCTCGGTGCGCAGCTCCGGGTCGAAGACCGCGCTGGCCCGCAGTTCGCCCCACGCCGTGCTGTTCTCCCGTACCTCGGGAAGGTCCTGGAACTCCAGCAGCAGCGACCGCTCCAGCTCCTGGTGGGCGTCGAAGTCCTCGGCGGCCCCCTCGTCCGCCGCGGTGTACCGATCGGCGCGGTCGCTGATGAACTCCAGCGTGTGGCGCAGGATGCCCGCCCGGTCCTTGAAGTGGTAGTAGATCAGCGCGGTGGACACCCCGGCCTCGACCGCCAGTTCCTCCACCCGCAGTCCGCGGACCCCGCGCCGCGCGATGACTCGGGCGGCCCCCTCCAGGATCGCCGTTCGGCGGTCTGTGGCCACGTCGTGCCTCCTTGTCGTCACTCGGAGTATCTCATGCTGACTGAATCTTTAGTTGGGTTCGAGGAGAGGGTGAGTGAGAGGGGTCGAGCACGGGGGTCCGAGGTGTGGTGTCCCGCTCGGAGTTCGCTGTTGAAGCGCCCCCGTGGCGTGCTGTCGCTTGCCTGTCGGGTCGTAGTCGCCGACCCGACCGACATTTGACTGAATTTTCAGTTCGGTCCAGGATGGCCGGGCATCCACCCGCCCCCTCATCCAGGGAGTTCCATGGACATGCCAGTCACCACACGTCGCCGACTGCTCCGGTTCGGCGCCGCCGCCCTGCCGCTCGTCGCTCTCGGGGCGGCGCTGCCGACGGTCGCCCGGGCGGCGACGGCCCCCTCGGGCGCCACTCTGCGGATGCCCGCCGAGACCGACCAGCACGTGCGCACCTTCATGGCCTGGCCCGCACTGTCGTCGGTCTGGTCCAGTCACCTCGGCGCGGTGCGCCGGGACATCGCCACCGTCGCGCACGAGATATCCCGGTACGAGCCGGTCGTCATGCTCGCCCGCCCCGACCAGGCCGCCGACGCCCGGTACACCTGCGGGAGCGGTGCCTACTACGGCATCGAGGTCGTCGAGATCGCCAACGACGATCTGTGGATCCGCGACTTCGGCCCCACCTTCGTCGTCGCTCCGGGCGCCGTGGCGGGCGTGGACACCAACTTCAACGGCTGGGGCAAGACCGGCACGTCGTACGCCCAGCCCTACGCGAACGATGCCGCCGCCGCCGCGACCCTGCTCGGTCGGTACGGGGTCGACCGCATCCAGGCACCGTTCGTGGGCGAGGGCGGGTCACTGGAGACCGACGGCGCGGGCACCCTGATGGCCACGGTCAGTTCGCTCGTCAACAGCAACCGGAACCCGGGCATGAGCCAGGACCAGATCGAGCAGGGCATGAAGTCCGTGCTCGGCGTCGACAAGGTCATCTGGGTACCGGGCCTGGCCGGCCAGGACATCACCGACTCCCACATCGACTGCCTGGCCCGCTTCACGGCACCGGGGCAGGTCATCCTCGACAAGCCGGGCCCCGGCGTCGACAGCAAGTGGGTCGCCGTCTACCAGGAGACCAAGCGGATCCTGCAGGGCGCGACCGACGCACAGGGCAGGCGGCTGACCATCACCGAACTGCCCGGCCCGGACCGGCGGTACATCCGCGGCCGGGGCAACGACTTCCTGTCCAGCTACACCAACTACTACACCGCCAACGGGGCTGTCCTCGTACCGCAGTTCGGCGACGGCTACGCCGACGGGGTCGCCTACGCGATTCTGCAGGCCGCGTACCCCGGGCGGAACGTCGTGCAGCTCAACATCGACAACATCGCGAGCGGTGGCGGCGGCATCCACTGCGCCACCCAGTCGCAGCCGGTCGTACCGCCGGCAGCCTGACCTGACGCTCCGACAGGAGACGCGCCGGTCGCCGACACCCTCGGCGACCGGCGCGTCGCACACGTGGCGACAGCCACCTCTTGAAAGGCAACACGGTGCACACCCCTCAGTCGCCGTACAGGAACCACAGCGAGCACGGCGGGCGCAGACGCGGGAGTTCAGGGCACGGGAGCGGAAGAAGCGCCCGGGACCGGACCGTCCGGGGCCGGACCCTCGGTCCAGGACCGTGCCACCTCACCGAGTGCGCCCACCGCGTCCTCGGCCGACTCCCTGCCGCCGCGCACCGAGCGGCTGAACTCGACGTGCAGGAACGGCACGCGCAGCGCGTCGGCCCGTACGCCCTGGACGTTCGTGCGGCCCTCCAGACCACCGCACTCCTCGCGGGCGGCGCGGCACACCGTCAGTCCGCGCAGATCGAGGGCGTTCGCGAGCAGTTCCGCCTGCCGCCGTGCCGCGTCCCCGCGGCCGGTGGAGACCACCACGTCCCTGCCCGGCAGCGAGTCGTCGGCGAAACCGTGCACCTGCAGCGCCGGCAGCCCCTGCCCGGCGAGCATGTCGCAGACCGCGTCGAACACGGTGTCCTCGCGGTGCGCGACGTCCGCGCCGTCTCCCGCGCCCGCGTCGCGGTGCGCACCCGCCAGGACCAGGACGCCGCGGGGCGCCGAGAGAAGCGTGTCGACGGCGAGCCGCTCGCTGTGCAGATCGGCGACCGGATGGGGTGCCTGCACGGTCCAGCGCGGCCGCCCGCCGCCCAGGCTCACGTACACACGCCCCCAGCCGCGCTTCCGGGCCACGCCCGCGTCCTCGTCGGCCAGCTCGGCGAACTCGCGGCCGTGGTTCCGGTCCCGCAGCGTGCGCACGGTCCAGCCGACCGCGGCCAGCCGCTTCCTCGCCGAGGACAGCTCGCCGTCGAGCGTGAGGCGGACGCCGTCCGCCACCGCACGGCGCTGCGCGAGGTCCGGCCCCCGGTAGCCGCCGTCCGCGGAGAGCTGCCCGGTGAATGCGGCGATCCGGCTCCTGAGGTCCACGACCTTCTCGGCCGACGCCCCGGACCCGGAGGGCCGCGGCGTCGCCGACGCGCCCCCGGAGCCGTTCGGGCCGCCGGAGCAGCCGGTCGCACCGAGCAGGACGACGACCAGCAGGGCCGCGAGCGCCGCGGCGAAAGGAAGCCGGGCGGCCGCCGCGGAGCGGACCACGGTCCGCAGGTCGCGGTGCACGGCACACACGCCTGGCCGAGGAGCTGATCCGGAGATGAACGAAGACCGCATGACCGCCGATTCAACAGGACGCCACCCGCGTCACGCATCCGGGCCCCCTCTCCGCGTCGCGCCACGCCGCTCGCGGCGGCGGCACAAGACCCGGCGCCGCGCCGACATGCCCCTGCTCGGAGGCGTCCGCCCGCCGATAGCCGCCCTGCTCGTCGTCCTGCTCGCCGTGGCCGCCACCACCGTCGTCCTCCTGCGCGACCAGGAGCGGGCCACCGTCGACAGCGCGGTGCTGACCGCCCAGGAGCGCATCGCCGAGGACGGAGCGCTGTCGCTGCGCGCCTCGCTCGACGAGAGCGTCACCGACCTGCGGCGCGCCGCGCGCTCCTTCGGCACGGCGGGCGACCGTTCCGACGCGCAGATCCTCGACGGACTCGACGCCGCCTACGACAAATGGCGAGGCAAGGCCGTGATCGACCCGGCCCGCGGCACCCTGCTCGCGGCCGGCGGCGAGACGATCCCGCTGAACGCGACCGGCGAACGCAGGACCGTCGACGGCGTCATCCAGCCCAAGCTGGTCCGGCTCGGCACCGGCGAGACCCGCGTCCTGGTCTTCGCGTCCCTCGCCGCGCGGCCCGGTGCGGGCCCACGCCTCCTGGTGACCTCGAGCACCCTGTCGGTGCCGACCTCCCCGAGCGGCGACTCACGGGCGACGGCCGTGTTCGGCCCGGACGGCGCGGTGCTGGCCGCGAACGGCCCCGCGCAGGCACGGAAGGCGCTCCTGACCGCGGGCGGCCCGATCGCGAACGCCCAGGACGACGGCACCGGCAGGGCCCCCGGCGGCTCGCGCGCGGTGGTGCACGGCGGCGACCGGATCGCCACCGGCTACGGGGCGATCGCAGCCGCCGACCACGAGCGGGCCACCCCCGCCCAGGCCCTCGGGCTGACCGTGGCGACCGCGGTACGCGTCGACGACAGCCCGGTCGCACTGAGCACCCAGATCTTCGGACTGGCCTGCGCCGGGCTGCTCATCGCCATCGCCCTGCTGATCTCCCTGCTGCTGTACCTCTTCCTGCAGCGCCCCTTGCTGAGGCTCTACCTGGAGGGCCGCCGGCTCGCCGGCGGCGACCTGGCCCGAGGCGTGGCGGTGCCCCGCTTCGGCGAGGGCGCGCGGATCGGCCTCGCGCTGGAGCGGCTGCGGCTCCGTCTGCTCGGCGCACCGCACGACGTACCGCCCGGGCCGGCCCGCCGCCGCGTCGGTGCGGGATTCGTCCTCGCGCTCTGCGCCGTGCTCGTCCTGCTGTGGTCGGTCCCGTTGCTCTTCCTGGTCCAGCGGGGGGACAGCACGGTCTCGGTGCCGCGGCGACTGGTGGCGGACCAGCAGCTGCGGACGGACACGATCGCGGCGCGGGTGCGCAAGGCACTCGGCGAGGGGTACGCGGATCTCGCGGCCACTGCGCAGACGGTCGGCGACCTCGACCCGAACGAGGTCGGCGAGGCCCTGGAGCGCATGCGGGAGGAGAGCAAGCGCTACCGGTCCCTGTACGTCCTCAGGAACGGCACGGTGACGGCCCGCTCCGGCGAGGTCCCGCAGGAATCGGCGGTCGGCAGGGTCCAGGCACTGAGGGACCGGGCCGCAGAGAACCCGGGCGGAGGGAACCCGGGCGGAGGGGAGGCGACCGGCGAGGACAAGGCCGGAAAGGGTCAGTCCGGCAACCACGAAGGCGGAGGCGACCCGGCCGCCGACGACCGGGCCGGCCGGGTCGTCCAGGTCAACACCTCCGGCAAGGAGCCCGTGATCGCGGCCTACGCGGCGGTCCCCGGGCAGAAGGACGTCACCGTCGTCGGCGAGTTCTGGCCGCGCTTCCTGGTGACCCTGGTCAGCAGGCCCGGCATGGGCCGCGTCCACCTCGTCGACTCCGGGCGGCGGATCATCGCCGCCGACGGCCGGGAGGGCTTCCTCGCCTTCGACCGTCTCTCCGGCCACGACCTCGACCGGCTGACCCAGGAGGCGGCACGCGCGCACCGGTCCCGCTCGCGGGTGGTGCGCGGCGAGCCGACGGTGATCACCGCCGCGGCACCGCTCAAGGGCACCGGCGCCACCCGGGAGCTGGACTGGCAGGTGGTGAGCGCCCAGCCCGGCACCTGGACGACGCTCCCCGAGTACGTCGCCCAGCGCCGCACCATGCTCGCCGGCCTGCTCGGCAGCGCCGCGGCCGTGGCATGCCTCGGCTGGCTGTACATCGTCGTCGTACGCCCCCTGCGCTCCCTGGCCGCCCATGCCGAGAACCTCGCCGACGGCGACCGGCGCACGGTGCTGTTCCCGCAGCACCACGACGAGGTCGGCGCCGTGATGCGCACGATGGAGCTGATCAGGCAGCAGATCCACGAGGAGCCACGCACGCGCATCCGCACCCCCCACGGAAGGAACTGACGGTCGTGCTCTATCTCTACCTGGTCCTGTTGGTGTCGAGCACGGTGCTGCTCGTCGCGGGCGTCGTCGAGCAGCGGAGGCACTGCGCGAGCCTGGAGTCCATCCCGACCCGGGTCCTCGTCAACGGCATCCGCGGGAAGAGCTCCATCACCCGGCTGTGCGCGGGCGCCCTGCGCGGCGGCGGTCTCGTCACCGTCGCGAAGACGACGGGGACGGCGGCCCGCTTCATCCACCCGGACGCCACGGAGGAGCCGGTCTACCGCAAGTTCGGCATCGCCAACGTCGTCGAACAGGTCGGCATCGTGCGCAGGGCCGCCGCCTACCGGCCCGACGCGCTGGTCATCGAGTGCATGGCCGTGATGCCGGCGCTCCAGGAGGTCAACCAGACCAAGCTCATCCGCTCCACGATCGGCGTCCTGTGCAACGTACGGGAGGACCATCTGGAGGAGATGGGACCGACGCTGGACGACGTGGCGCGCTCCCTGTGCCGCTCCATGCCCTACGACGGCATCTGTGTCACCGCCGAACGCGACCGGCTGGACATCCTCCAGGAGGAGGCGGACCGGCGGCGCTGCACGCTGGTTCCGGTCGACCCGGAGACGGTCAGCGACGAGGAACTGCGCGGATTCAGCTGGTTCACCTTCAAGGAGAACGTGGCCATCGCGCTCAAGGTCGCCGAACTGCTCGGCGTGGAACGGCAGACGGCCCTGCGGGGCATGTACGACGCGCCCCCGGACCCCGGTGTCCTGTCGGTGGAGCGCTACGAGGCACCCGGCGGCAAGCGGCTGCGCTTCGCGAACGTCTTCGCGGCCAACGACCCCGAGTCCACTCTGATGAACATCAACCAGCTGCTCGAACTCGGGGCGATCCACCGGCCGTTGAACGTCCTGATCAACTGCCGTCCCGACCGCGTCGAACGCAACGGCCAGATGGGCCAGATCGTCCCGGGACTCGCCCCGGACCAGGTGTTCCTGATCGGACACCCCACCAAGAGCGCCTCGGACGCGATCCCCGCCGAGTGGCGCGACCGTGTGGTCGACCTGGGCGGAGACCGCCGCGACGCCCGAGAGGTCCTGGTCCGGATCGTCGAACACCTCGGTGCCCACTCCTCGCTCGTGGCCATCGGCAACATACACGGCCAGGGCGAACTGCTCCTGGAGGAACTGGCGGAGCTGCCGCCGGACGAACGGCCGGACGAACGCTCGGACGAACGGCTGGACGAACGGCTGGACGACGTACCGGTCGCACGGCCCGCGGAACAGGCGGGCGAGTGGGCGGGGCCCGTGTGCGTGCCCGGCCAGGACACGCACGTCCTCCCCGGCCAGGACACGCACGTCCTGCCCGGCCAGGACACGCACGTCCTGCCCGGCCAGGACACGCACGTCCTCCCCGGCCAGGACACGCACGTCCTGCCCGTATACGAGGCCGACACGTACGCGCATCAGGACCCGTACCGGGACCGGTATCAGGACCAGCAGCAGGACTCGTATCAGTACCCGTACCCGTATCCGGACTTGCACCACGACCACTGGAACCCCACAGGAGAGCCCCGTTGATCCCCGCCGTCCTCACTCCGGAGACAGCCGCTCTCGGCATCGCCCTCGGGCTTCTGTTCTCACTCGTCTGCTACCTGACCACCAACCTCTCGCCCGGCGGCATGATCACCCCCGGCTGGCTCGCGCTCACCCTGGTGCAGGACCTGCGGCTCGCCGCCATGGTCCTGGGCGTCACCGCCGCCACGTACACCGGATCGGTGCTGCTCCAGAAGGTCGTCATCCTCTACGGCAAGCGTCTGTTCGCCGCGGTCGTGCTGATGGGGGTGCTGCTGCAGGCCACGGTGTACGTGCTGCTGCGCAGGGAGTTCCCGATGCTCTACGGCACGCAGACCCTCGGGTTCATCGTGCCCGGCCTGATCGCCTACCAGCTCGTCCGGCAGCCCCGGGGAGCCACCCTGCTCGCCACCAGTGCCGTCGCACTCGCCACCTATGTGGTGCTGACGGCCGGAATCCTGCTCGGAGTGATGCCCGGTGCCTGACACGACCCTTCGCCGCCGCCGTACGCGCGGTGCGCTCGCGGCGGTGGCCGTCGCCGGCCTGCTCGGCACGTCCCTGTATCTGACCGGAGAGCTGAACGAGGCCAGGACGCCGCCCCAGCCGCCGGAACTGGCGGACGGGGGCGCCGCACGGACGTCCCGCGGCGGGCCGACCTACGAGCGGCTCCGCGACCCGGACCGCACGGTGGTCCGGAGCGGCGACGGCGCGGTGATGGCGAGCTTCACCGACGGCGCCCGTACGGCGGTGCTGGCCGGGCCCGTCCGTACGTTCGCCGAGCGGCGCTTCACCCCGGCGAAGGTGGTCACGGACCGCTGGGTGCGCCTCCTTCCGCAGCCCTGGAAGCAGGGGGCGGAGAAGGCACGCTGGTTCACCGACTGGTTCGCGGCCGCACGTACCAGCACCGAGCCCGACGTGCTGGCCTTCGCCCAGGAGTACCTGGACGCGGCGAAGGTCAAGAAGGACGCACGAGGGATCGCCTTCGCCGGTGACGCGGGCTTCGGGCCGGTCAACCCTGACCCGAACGGCGACAAGCGCCTGGAGGAGTCGGACTTCTACGACTACCTCGGCATCCCGTACACCTTCCGCGACGGCACCGCGGTCCAGCCCGACAAGGCCCGCCTCCGCGCCGTCGACTGCTCCGGCTTCATGCGCCTGGTCCTCGGCTACCGGGCGCGCTTCCCGCTCGCCCCGAGCGACGACCAGGGCGACGGGCTGTCCCGTACGTCCGACGGCATGGCCCGCGGCAAGGTGGGCGTGGACGTCCTGGCGCTCACCGGACGGCGCCCCGGCTCACTCGGCAAGCTCCAGCCGGGTGACCTGGTGTTCTTCGAGATCGATGCCCGTACGGGGCCGCGCCTCGACCACGTCGGCATGTACATGGGCCTCGACACCGACGGGAAGCCCCGCTTCGTCTCCAGCCGTGAGGAGGCCGACGGTCCCACCTTCGGCGACCTGGGCGGCACCGCCCGGCTCGACGGCGACGGCTTCTACGCGAAGGGGCTGCGGAGCGCCAAGCGCCTGTAGCCGGTGGAACGCGAACACGAACTCGAACGCGAACGCGCACGCGCACGCGCACGCCAACGCCGACGCGAACGCCAACGCACCGACCGCCCCGGCCCGGAGAGGGCCGAGGCGGTCGGTGTGGTCGGTGCGGTCGGCGGTGCCGTCGTCTCGGGTGTGGCCGTGTGGCCGTGTGGCCGCGCGGCTTGCGTGGTGCCGCGCGTGTCAGGCGGCGGGCTTGCCCGGCTGGTCGTGGGTGGAGCAGTGGATCCCGCCCCCGCCGGAGGCGATGGTGTCGATCGGGACCATCACGATGTCGCGCTGGGGGAAGTGCTCCTGGAGGATGCCCTTGGCGCGGTTGTCGGCCTTCCGGTCGCCGAACTTGGGCAGGAAGACGGCGTCGTTGGCGATGTAGAAGTTGGCGTAGGTGGACACGAAGTCGTCGCCCTCGCCGGTGATCCGGTCGAGGTCGGGCTGCGGCAGGTCGATGATCTCGAAGCGCCGGCCGCGCGCGTCGGTCGCCTTCTCCAGGACCGAGCGGGCCTGGTCGGCGGAGCGGGACCAGGAGTCCGGGGGAGTGCCGGGGAACGCCTGGTCCAGGAGGACCACACCCGGGGCGACGAAGCGGACGAGGCTGTCCACGTGCGCGTCGGTGATGTCCTCGCCGCGGACGCCCGCCAGCCAGACCACCTTCTTCACCCCGAGGGTCTCGATGAGCTCGTCCTCGATCTGGTCCCGGGTCTTCCCCCGGTTGCGGTTGTCGTTGACGATCGAGCTCTCGGTGATGAGCAGGGTGCCCTCGCCGTCGGTCTCGAAGGAGCCGCCCTCGGCGACGAGGGGTGCCTCGACGCGGGGGATCCGGTACTTCGCGAGCAGGGTCTCGCCGACCAGGGCGTCGTTCCCGTGCTCCTGCTTGTTGCCCCAGCCGTTGAAGTTGAGGTCGACGCCGACGACCTTGCCCTCCTCCTCGACGAAGACCGGCACGGTGTCGCGGGCCCACAGGTCGTCGACGTCCAGCGGGACGACCTCCACCAGGGATCCGCACGCACGCTGCGCCGCCTTCAGCTGCGCGGGCCTGGCCATCATGACGACCTCCTCGTACTCCGCGACCTCCCGCGCGATCCGCGCGATGTCCTTCCGTACGTAGGGCAGGTCCTCCATCCAGACCGACTCCAGGGCCGGCCAGGACATGAAGGTGCGGGTGTGGCTCTCCCACTCGGCGCCCAGCCGGCGCCCTCCGCCGTGTCCGCCGTCCGGCCTCGCGCCGCCGGCGGCGGCGGACACACCGGGGTCCGCGGGACCGCACGCGGAAGCGCCGAGGACGAGCGCGCTGATCCCGGCGAAGGAGCGGAGGGCGGAGCGTCGGGAGGGGAGAAAGGTCATCGTGGACTCCGATCGTGGACTGGCAAGACGGAGGCATCCGGCCGCGGCGGGGGCACGGGGAGAGACGGCAGGGTCGTCACACGAGTCCTGCTTCAGAGGGTGCATCATCCGCACCGCGTACGCGCGTCACCGCGATGGCGGTGACGGCCTCATGTCAAGCACTGTCGCACTGACTGGAATTTCAGTCAAATCTCTCGATCGGGGTGGGCGGCGCTGGTGTGCGGCGCTGGTGTGCGGAGGTGGGGGCGGGGTCGGCCGGTCACGGTCGCGCGTGCGCCGTCAGGTGCGCGAGTTCCACCTCGATCGCCTCGCCCAGCAGCTCACGGGCGTGGTCCGGGCGCAGGACGCCGCTCAGTCGACGCGCGTCGAGTCCTTCGCGCAGCGCGGTCAGGCGCTCGGCGGAGGCGGCCAGCTCGGCCGTGCTCGCGGTCGGCCGTGCGAGGGTGAGGAGTCCGGCGACGTGCCGGACCCAGGCCGCGCTCGCCGTGGCGAGCACCTCGCGGAGATCGGGCTCGAAGATCGCGCTGGCGCGCAGCTCGCCCCAGGCCGTGGTGTTCTCGCGCACCTCGGGGAGGTCCTGGAACTCCAGCTGGAGGGCCATCGCGAGGAGTTCCCTCGGGTCCAGGGGGTCATCGGTGCCCTGCGGCGCCAGGGAGTGCTGCTTCGCCCGGTGGGTGATGAACTCGAGCGTGTGCCGCAGGATGCCGGCCCGGTCCTTGAAGTGGTAGTAGACCAGTGCGGTCGACACCCCGGCCTCGGTCGCCAGCTCCTCCGTGCGGAGTCCGCGTACTCCTCGTCGGGCTATGGTGCGGGCGGCCGCTTCCAGGATCGCCGTTCTGCGGTCCGTCACCCTGTGGTCCTTCCGTGCGTCAGGCATCGTCGGTCATGGCCCGCCATCCTCTCATATTGACTGAAACTTTAGTTAAGGGCACGATGCCGGGGAGCGGCGCTCGTCGCTCCGTTCCACCTGCCGAAAGAGCCACCGCATGTCCGCTCAGCTTCCCGGTGTACAGCCCGCCCATACGGCTCTGTCCGACGACGACCCCCGCGAGATCGGCGGCTACCGCCTTCACGCGCGTCTCGGCGCGGGCGGCATGGGCGTCGTGTACCTGGCGTACACCCCCGGAGGGCGTCCGATCGCCCTGAAGGCGGTGCGGGCCGAGTTCGCCGCGGACCCCGAGTTCCGCGAGCGCTTCGCCCAGGAGGTGGCCAGCGCCCGGCGGATCCACGGCCTGTTCACCGCCCAGGTGGTCGACTACGGCGTGGACGCCCGTACGCCCTGGCTGGCGACGGCGTACGTCCCGGGACCCACCCTCCAGCAGGTGGTCCAGCGGCACGGCCCGCTGCCGGTGCGCACGGTCCTGCTGCTGGTGGCCGGCATCGCCGAGGCGCTGCAGGGGATCCACGGCGTCGGTGTCGTCCACCGGGACCTCAAGCCCGCCAACGTGCTGATCGCCGCGGACGGACCGCGGGTGATCGACTTCGGGATCGCGCGCGCGGCCGACGCCACCGCGCTGACCGGGGCGGGACTGCGGGTCGGCACCGCCGCCTTCATGGCGCCCGAGCAGGCACTGGGGCTCCAGGCGACGTCGGCCACCGACGTGTTCGCGCTCGGCGCGCTCGCCGTGTACGTCTCGGGCGGCGCGCCGCCCTTCGGGAGCGGGCCGGAATCGGCCGCGCTGTACCGCGTGGTCCACGAGGCACCCGACCTGGCTGCCGTTCCGGCCGCCCTGCGTGACCTGCTCGGACGCTGTCTGGCCAAGCGCCCGGAGGACCGCCCCTCGACCGCCGAACTGATCGCGGCCGTACACGCCCATCCCGCCGTGGGCCCGCGCCCGGAGTTCGCCGACGACTGGCTTCCCCACCCCGTCAGCGCCGACATCGCGGGCCACGGCGTGGGACCGACGCCGCCGCCCCACGTGCAGCCCACCGTCACGGCCACGGCGTTCTCCTCACGGGGTCCCCACCCGGGGGCCGGCGCGGGGACGGGCGCCGTCGGCGGTCCGGGCTCCTCCGCGGGTGCGGGTTCCTCCGCCGGTGTGGGCTTCTCCGCTGGTACGGGCTCCTCGGCCGCCATGGGCTTCTCCGCCGGCACGGGTGCCGTCGGCGGCACCGGTGCCGCTCCGGCGAATCCCCCCGGTGGACCGGAGGCGCTCCCCACCGGTGGCCGGGCGCACGCCCCCTCGCGCAGGGCGCCCCGCCGTGGTGGCCGACTGCTGCTCACGGGCCTCGTGGCCCTGCTCGCGCTCGTCGTGGGCGGGGCGGCCGTCTACTATCTCGACCCCCCGCCGGAGGAGGGGCCGGACCCGGCCGGTGCCACCGGCGAACCCTCGGCACGGCCGCCCGTCACGGTGCAGCCTTCCAGCGGTGCGCCGAAGCCGTCCGGCGCCACGTCCTATACGGCCGGTTACGCGGGCGTCGAGCTCACCTCGCCCGACACCTCGTACGAGTTCGATCTCAAGGCGGGCAAGGTCGTTCCCGAGTCGACCGCCGCCTGGTATCTCGCCCGCACGGACCAGGCGTTCGTCCTGCCGGAGGAGAGCGACGCCTTCATCGCGACCGGGGACGGGCTGAGCCCGGCCGACTGCGTGCGCGGCATCGAGTCGGAACCGGTGACGACGCTGCCCTTCGCGGAACTCGCCGACGAACGGCCCTTCTGCGTGCGCAGCGCGGACCAGAAGGAGATCGTGATCGCGCGCCTGGTCGAAGTCGCCGAGGACGGCGGGTCCGTGAGCGTCGTCGTCGACCAGCATCGGCGCGACGGATGACGCCGGGATCCGTGCCCGCCGCCGCCGGCGGCGGGCGGGGCTGCGGCCGGCCGGCCGCCCCTGGGCCGCGGGTCCGGCCCGATCACCGACAGGTAGGGTTCGGCCATGGCATCTCGTAGTACTCAGATCCTCGAAGCGGCAGCGCGGGTCATCGCCCGTCGCGGGATCCGCGGGCTGCGGGTGGAGGAACTCGCGGCGGAGGCCGGCGTCTCCACGGCCCTGATCTACTACTACTTCAAGGACCGCTCCGGGATCCTGCGGCACACGCTGGAGTTCATCAGTCAGCGCGCCGAGCGCTATACGAGCGACCGCGACCCGGACGCCCCGCCGCCGAGCCCGCGCGAGGAACTCGAGGGAACGCTCCTCCTGGAGCTCCAGGACACCGTCGAGGTCCGGGAGAACAGCGCGGCCTGGGGCGAGTTGAGGGCGAGTGCCGTTTTCGACGAGCTGCTCCGCGAGGACCTCGCCCGGGCCACCCTGATGTGGGCCCAGGACGTGGCCGTGCTGCTCGGTCAGGTGCAGCCCATGGCGTCCGCGTCGGCGCTGGCCGCCGCGGGGGAGCGGCTCACCGCCCTCCTGGAAGGGCTGAGCATGCGCTGGCTCGGCGGCGGGATCAAGATCGACCACGCGCGCGCGTTGCTGCTCGGCGCCGTCGAGGCGGAGCTGGCCGCGCTCCGCTGAGCCAGGGGCGCGACCACATGCGCCTCCGCGCCCTTCGTGTTGCCGCTCAGGAGCGTTTGTTTCTCAGGCATTGACTGTTTTTTCAGTCAATGCCACAGTGATGGCATCGCCGAGAACGGACTGCTCGCGCATCCGTACCGCCGGCCTCCACGGCTGCCGAGGTCCTCCTCGGCCCTCGGGCCGGGTGACCTGAGCGTCTCCACTTCCTCCGCGTCCAGGCGGCCTCCGCTCCCCCTGATCCACCGCTGATCCGCCGATCCGCTGTTCCTCTGCTCCGAACCGTTCCGCTTCCGCGTGAACGACCCTTGAATTCTCTCTTGACTGAAATTTCAGTCGAGGAGAAGATTCCACCCACCACGTACTTGTCCGTGGCTTGATCCGGCCTTGCGTCGCCCTTCCGCCACCGACCGGTATCTCTGGCGAGAGAAGAGAGTTCTCGAATGACCGCATTCCGTATGCCTGCCGAGTGGGCCGAGCACGAGGGCTGCCTGATGGCCTGGCCCACCCGCCCCGACCTCTGGGGCAGTGTGCTGAACGACGTCAAGGAGGAGTACGCGAACGTCGCCAGGGCCATCGCCGAGTTCGAGCCGGTGACGATGGTCGCCCCGCTCGGCCACGGCGACGACGCCCGCGCCCACTGCGGCAGCGGGATCACCGTCGTGGAGCTTCCCGTGGACGACTCCTGGTTCCGCGACTCCGCCCCGCTGTTCGTGCTCGACGGCGACGGGCGCCGCGCCGGCGTCGACTTCCGCTTCAACGCCTGGGGCCGCAAGCACCACCCGTACGACTCCGACGACCGGATCAGCGGTCTGCTCCTGGAACACCTCGGCGTCGACCGCATCGCCTCCGACATGATCCTGGAGGGCGGGGCGATCACGGTCGACGGCGAGGGCACGCTGATCACGACCGAGCAGTGCCTGCTGCACCCCAACAGGAACCCCGGCATGAACCGGGACGAGATCGAGGCCGAGCTGAAATCCCGGCTCGGCGTCACCAAGGTTGTATGGCTGCCGTACGGAGGTCTCCTGGACACGGAGACGGACGGTCACGTCGACGGCGTCTGCGCCTTCGCCGCTCCCGGCAAGGTCGTCGTCTCGCTGCCCGAGGACCCCACGCACCCCGACTACGCCCGGATGCGTGCCAACCGCGCGGTCCTGGAGGTCACCACCGACGCCCGGGGCCGGTCGCTCGAGATCGTCGACGTGCCGCAGGCGGCGTTCGCCGACGTGGCCGACGGCGAGATCGAGGTGTCGTACCTGAACTACTACGTCGCCAACGGCGGCGTCGTCGTCCCCGTGGCGGGCCTGCCCCAGGACGACGACGCGCTCGCGGTGATCGCCGAGGCCTACCCCGGCCGCAAGGTGGTCGGCGTGCAGGCGCTCGCGATCGCGTTCGGTGGCGGGGGAGTGCACTGCATCACCCAGCAGATCCCCGTCGCCCGCCCCCTCGCGTAACCCGGACCGGACCGATCGCTCCTGCCGGACCGTCCCCGCGGTCCGGCAGCCTCCCCCATCGCGTACGCACAGCCCGTACGGAAAGAGAGCGCGACGATGACCACACCCGTACCCCGCACCGGCAGACGCGGCAGCGTCTCACGGGGCCGTCCGTCCGGCCGCCGCCGCGCCGCGGCCGCCGCCCTCCTGACGACGGCCGCCCTCGTCGTGTCCTGCTCGGGACCGCCCAAGAACGGGGCGAGCGCCGGCGGTGTCACCCTCTCGAAGACCACGCCCGTCGCCAAGGGCGACATCGACTCCTTCACGTGGGCCGTGTACGCCGAACCGCCGACGCTCGACTACACCGTGGCGTTCGACTACCCGCAGAACACGATCCTCTCCAACGTCTGCGAGAGCCTGATGCGCTGGACGCCGGGCCTCACCCTCGAACCGGGGCTCGCCGAGAAGGCGTCCAACCCCGACCCGACCACCTGGGTGTACGACCTGCGGAGCGGGGTGCGCTTCCACGACGGCCGGACCATGAGCGCCGACGACGTCGTGTTCAGCCTCGGCCGGCAGCGGGACCCGGCCAACGCGGCGGCCTGGGCGCAGAACTTCGAGAACGTCGCCTCCATACGGAAGACCGGCCCGCTCCAGGTCACCGTCAAGCTCAAGAAGCCCGACTCCCAGTTCCCCCAGTACATGGCGACCGCCGCCGGTGTGGTCGCCTCCAAGGCCGGGGTCGAGGCGGCCGGCAAGAACTACGGCACCTCGGGCGGACTCGCCTGCACCGGACCGTTCTCCCTCGGCACCTGGAACAAGGGGCAGTCCGTCGAACTCGACCGCTTCGACGGCTACTGGGGGAAGAAGGCCAGGTCCGGCAAGGTCGTCTTCCGGTTCATGACCGACCCGTCCGCCCGTACGAACGCCATGCTCAGCGGTGAGGCCGACGGCGGCTACCTCATCCCGACGGAGAGCTACGGCCGGCTCAAGGGCAGCGGCGTCGGCACCCTCTACTTCGGCGAGGGACTCAGCACCGTCAACGTCAACATCACGAACATGAAGGGCCCGCTCGGCGACGTCCGCGTCCGCCGCGCTCTCTCCCTCGCCCTGGACCGCTCCGGCTTCGTGAAGGCGGGACTCGGCGGCGCGGGCACCGTCACGAACTCGCTCACCACCCGTGCCGCCTGGGCGGCCGGCTCGGAGCAGACCAGGAAGACCGCCCTCGACGGCCTCCCGCGGATCACGCCCGAGATCGCGAAGGCCAAGGCACTGGTCGAGGAGGCGGGTGCCACCGGGAAGACCCTCACCGTCGCCACCAGCTCCATCGGCCAGGACGTCTCCCTGCTCGCCACCGCCGTGCAGGCCGCCGGTGCCGAGATCGGTCTCGACATCCGGCTCAAGACCATCGCGCCCAACGCGTTCACCGCCCTCTTCACCGACCCCGAGGCGCGCGAGGGCATCGACATGTTCCCGCTCACCTACTACGACTCGATCACCGACCCGCTCGACCTGCTGCAGAACTTCAAGACCGGCGCCTACATGAACTTCGCCGGGTACAGCGACGAGGCGTACGACGCGGGAGTCGCACGGGCGACCGCCGAGTACGACCCGGACAAGCGCCTGGCGATCGAGTCGGAGCTGCAGAAGCACGCCGTCGAGAACCTGCTGTGGATCCCGGTCGCCGAATGGCCCACCGCCGTCTTCCTCAACAAGAGGATCACCGGCGCTCCCACCACCATCTCGTACATGTACTACCCGTGGGCCGCCGACGTGGGGGCCGCGCCGTGAACTTCGCGAGATTCGCCGTCCGACGGGTGACGGAGATGGCCGTCACCCTCCTCGTGGCGTCGTTCGTGGTCTTCGGCGCGATGTACCTGGCGCCGGGCAGCCCCGCGAGCTTCCTGCTCTCGGGCCGCTCGGCCTCGCCGGAGGCGCTCGCCGCGATCAACGCCCAGTACCACCTGGACGACCCCTTCCTCGTCCGCTACCTCAGCTGGCTCGGGGACATGGTCCAGGGAGACTTCGGGCGGTCCATCACGTACCGCGTCGACGTGTCCCGGCTCCTCGCCGACCGGCTGCCGACCACGCTGCTCCTGATCACGATGGCCCTGATCGTGGTCGTGGTCATCGGCCTGGTGCTCGGCTGGGTCTCCGCCGTACGCGGCGGGGCGACCGACTCGGCCGTCCTGGTCACCACCACGTTCGCCGTCGGCACCCCGTCGTTCGTCGCGGCCGTCCTGCTCCAGGCCCTGTTCGCGGTGAAACTCGGCTGGTTCCCGAGCGGCGGCGCCGGAGACGGCTTCCTCGACACCGTCTGGCACCTGACCCTGCCGGCGATCGCGCTCGCGCTCTATCTGATCGGCATGCTCGCCCGGGTCACCCGCTCGGCGATGCTGGAGGCCCTCGACAGCGAGCACGTCACCGTGGCCCGCAGCCGGGGCGTCCCGGAGCGCCAGGTGATCCGCCGCCATGTGTTCCGCAACTCCCTCGGCACCGTCCTGACCACCGGCGGACTGATCGTCTCGACCCTGCTCGTCTGCACGATCCTCGTCGAGACCGCGTTCAGCATCGGCGGTATCGGGCAGCTCCTCGAACTGTCCACGACCACCAAGGACTTCCCGACCGTCCAGGCCATCTCGCTGATCATCGTCGCCCTGTTCATGATCGTGAACCTCATCGTCGACCTGCTGCTCCCGCTGGTCGACCCGCGGATCACCCTCGGATCGAGGAGCTCCTCCGCATGACCGCCGTCCTCACCCGCCGGCCCGGCCTCGCCAAGATCCGTACGGCCCGGTCGCCGCTCCACCTCGTCTGTCTGGGGTTCGTCGTCCTCGTCGTCGCGGGGGCGCTCCTCGCCTCCCTCGCCGCGCCGTACGACCCCAACGCCGTCGACCTCGGCAACGCGCTCGCCGGGCCCTCCGCCGAGCACCTCCTCGGCGTGGACGCGGCGGGCCGCGACACCTTCTCCCGGTTGCTCCTCGGCGCCCGCACCTCGCTGCTCGGCCCCCTCGGCGTGGTCCTCTTCTCCACCCTCGCCGGAGTCGTGGTCGGCACGGCCGCGGCCTGGCGGGGCGGCTGGCTCGACTCGGTCCTCTCCCGCAGCACCGAACTCGTCTTCGCGTTCCCCGGGATGCTGCTCGCGATCCTGATCATCTCGATCTACGGCGAGGGGCTCCTGGCCCCGGTCATCGCCCTCGCCCTCGCCTACCTGCCCTACGTCAGCAGGCTGACGCGCTCGCTGGTCCTCGCCGAGCGCGAGCGTCCGTACGTCAGCGCCTATCTGGTCCAGGGCCACTCGGCCCTGCAGATCTGCCTGCGCCACATCCTCCCCAACATCGCCCCCATCGTCCTCGCCCAGTCCACCATCAACTTCGGCTACGCCCTCATGGACCTCGCCGGCCTCTCCTTCCTCGGCCTGGGCGTACCGGCGCTCACCCCCGACTGGGGTCGCATGGTCTTCGACGGGCAGACGGCCGTCCAGCAGGGCTACCCGCTGTCCGCGATCCTGCCCAGTGTCCTCATCGTGCTCACCGTCGTCGCGTTCAACGTGGTCGGAGAGCGCTGGGCCGACCGCGTCGCCAGGAGAGACCGATGAACACATCCGACAGGCCGGTGAACACGCCCGACGACCCGGCGGGCACCTCCGACAGGCCGGCCCTCGACATCCGGGGGCTCCGCATCGCCCTGCCCGGCACGGCCCGACCCGTCCTCGATGGGATCGACCTCACCGTCGCCACCGGGGAGACCGTCGCGCTCGTCGGCGAGTCCGGCTCCGGGAAGAGCCTCACCTCACGCAGCGCCCTGCGCCTGCTGCCGCCGGGCGCCGTCACCGAGGGCACCGTCCTCGTCGACGGCCAGGACGTCCTCACCCTCGACGCCGACCGGCTGCGCGCCCTGCGCACCGGCACCGTGGCCATGGTCTTCCAGGACCCGCGGGCGGCCATCAACCCGCTCCGGCGCATCGGCGACTTCCTCACCGAGAGCGTCCGCGCGACCCGGACGATGACCGCCGCGCAGGCCACCGCGTGCGCCGTCGAACTCCTCGAAGCGGTGGGCCTGGACGCCACGGCGCTCGCCAAGTACCCCAGCCAGGTGTCCGGCGGCATGCTGCAACGCGTCATGATCGCGGCCGCGTTGATGGGCGACCCGGCCCTGCTGCTCGCCGACGAGCCGACGACCGCCCTGGACGTCACCACCCAGGCCGAGGTCATCGCCCTCCTCGGCAGGCTGCGCGAGCGGTTCGGCACCGGGCTGCTGTTCGTCACCCACGATCTCGACCTCGCGGCCGCCATCAGCGACCGCGTGTACGTGATGTACGCCGGGCGGATCGCCGAGAGCGGACCGGCCGAGGAGATCTTCGCGCGGCCCCGCCACCCCTACACGGCGGCGCTCCTGGCCTCCACCCCCCGCCTGGAGAACCCGCGGGGACGGCTCGCCGCCATCGACGGGCAGCCGCCCGACCTGCGGGTGACGCTCACCGGCTGCGCCTTCGCCGCCCGCTGCGCCCTCGCCACCGAACTCTGCGACCAGCAGGCCCCGGTGTCGCTGCCCGCCCCGGGCCGGCCGGGACACCAGGCCGCCTGTCACCACAGCGACCGGCTCGAAGGGAGCGCCGTCGATGCCTGACAACACCGAGACCGCCGAGGACGCGGTGAGCGCCGGGGCCACGACGGAGGACACCGGAGACGCCCGGTACGGCGAGAACGCCGACGACGTCCTGGTCGTCCAGGGCCTGCGCCGGAGCTACGGAGCCGTACGGGCCGTCGACGACGTGTCCTTCACGCTGCCGCACGGCGGGTCCCTGGGCATCGTGGGGGAGTCCGGCTCGGGCAAGACCACGACGGCCCGGATCGTCGTCGGCCTGGAGCGGGCGGACGAGGGCGAGGTGTACGTACGGGGCCGGTCCCGGACCGAGCGACGCCGCGGCCGCGCACAGCGCCTCGCCCGCGCCCGCGAGGTCCAGATGGTCTTCCAGGACCCCCTCCAGTCCCTCGATCCGCGGACCAGCGTGGAGGCGGCCCTCCGCGAGACGCTACGGCTCCACTTCCCGGAGCGTGACCATGACCGGCGGGTGCGGGAACTGCTCGACCAGGTCGGTCTCGGGACGCGTGCGGCCGACGCGCTGCCGCGCCGGCTCTCGGGCGGCCAGCGGCAGCGCGTGGCCATCGCCCGGGCCCTCGCCGTGGAGCCGGCCGTCCTCGTCCTGGACGAGGCGGTCGCCGCACTCGACGTGTCCGTGCAGGCGCAGATCCTCAATCTGCTCGCCGACATCCGGGAGCAGACCTCGATCGGCTACCTCTTCATCACCCATGACCTCGGCGTGGTCCGGTGCGTCACCGACGACGTCATCGTCATGCGGCACGGCGCGGTCGTCGAGGCGGGGCGGACCGCGGAGGTGCTCGCCGCGCCGCAGCATCCGTACACCCGGCTGCTCCTGGAGTCCGTGCCGCGCCCCGGCTGGGACCCGGAGCGGATCGCGGCCGCCCGCCGGGCGCTGTAGGGCGGCGGCCGGCGCCGAGGGCGGCCGGGCCGCCTCAGACGCCGGCGGCGAGCGTGTGGACGAGGGTCCGGAGGACCGCCCCGGCGTCGACATCGGCGTCCAGGGACTCGACGGCGGCCAGACCGTCGACGGCCGCGGCGACGCCCTCGCCCAACGGCCGGGGGTCGAGACCGCCACCGCGCTCGTCGGCGAGGACCTGGAACAGCGCGACGAAACAGGCGCGCCAGCGGCGGTACTCCGCCTCCAGGGACTCCCTGACCCGGTCGTCGTTCAACGCGTGCCAGTGCAGCGCCGAGTGGAGGTGGGCCAGGTCCGTCTTCTCCGGCCTGCCGAGCAGGTCGAGCACCCGCTCGGCGCGCTCGGCGAAGGTGCCGGGGGCGGCGACCGCCTCCTCGAGGGGCGAGATCCACTCGGGGCGGATGTCCGCGACGACGGCGAGGATCAGGTCGGTCCTGTCCTGGAAGTGGTAGTGGCACATTCCGTGCGAAACCCCGCAGAGCGCCGCCACGTTGCGCGTGGTGAAGCGCTCGCTCATCTCGCCCGCGAGCAGGGTGCGGGCGGCCGCGATCAACCGGGTCCGGGTCTGCTCGCCCTTCACCGAGGCCCGTGACCGTGCGGCCGGGCGGGTCGGGGGAGCGGTCGGGTTCGGAGAGTCCTTCGCGGATGCTGCCATGGCCTCACTCTAACCAGGCTCCACGCCCGCCATCTGCGGGTTTCGATGCTTCGTACACCCGGTGAGGGACGAGCTCCAGCGGTTCCGGGGAATGCTGCGCACAATATTGACCGAGCGCTCGGTCAGTTTTACATTTCTGGCCAACCGCGGACCCTCCGCGGGGAGTTCAAGCAGGAGGCACAAGTGAGCCGTCCCGAATCCAGCCGACACGCACGCAGCGCCCTGAGCCGCCGCGGATTCCTCGCCGCGGCCGGTCTGACCGCCGCCGGCGCCGCCCTCGCCACGACCCGCTTCCAGGCCGGGGCCGCCACGGCCGCGGGCACCTTCCGGGTCCCGGTCGAGGACGTCCGCCACACCCGTACGTGGATGGCCTGGCCGGACAGCACGTCGATCTGGGGCAACAAGCTGAGCGGCGTCCAGGCGGACATCGCCCTGATCGCCCGCACCGTCGCGAAGTACGAGCCCGTCGTGATGTGCGCCAACTCGGGCAGCGCCGCCAAGGCCCGCCAGCTGTGCGGCTCCACGGTCACCGTCATCAGCAGCATCCCCGTCGACGACTGCTGGATGCGCGACTCCGGGCCCGTCTTCCGTACCGACGGGGCCGGCGGCCTCGACGCGATCGGCCTCAACTTCAACGGCTGGGGCAACAAGCAGACCCACGCCAAGGACGCCCTCGTCGCCGGACGCGTCGCGTCGTACGCGGGCGTGCCGATCACCTACGCGGACATGGTCGGTGAGGGCGGAGCCATCGAGCAGGACGGAGCCGGCACCCTCATGGCCACCCGCAGCAGCCTCGTGAACCGCAACCGCAACCCCGGGAGGACGGAGCGGCAGCTGGAGGCGGTCATGTGCGCCGCGTACGGCGCCTCCAAGGTCATCTGGTTCGACGGCGTCAAGGGCCAGGACATCACCGACGACCACGTCGACGCCACGTCCCGCTTCCTCGCCCCCGGCGAGGCCCTCGTCCAGATGCCGCTCGCGTCCGACAACGACGCCTACGCCCGGGACGCGCGCCAGCAGTTCAGCATCCTGTCCGCCTCGACGACCTCCAGCGGCGTCCCGATGGACACGATGCGGCTCCAGGGCCCGGACTACAACAAGATCCGCTCCGCCAACCCGGAGTTCCTCGCCTCGTACGCCAACTTCTACCTCTGCAACGGCGCCGTCATCAGTGCCCACTTCGGCGACACCCGCGCGGACCAGGCGGCGAAGGCGACCCTGCAGAACCTCTACCCCGACCGGGTCATCGAGCAGCTGAACATCGACCGCCTCGGCACCGGTGGCGGCGGCATCCACTGCGTCACCCAGCAGCAGCCCGTCCGCTAGCGAGCGGGGCACGGCGACCGAGGGCCGGAGCAGGCCCGCGGAGACCCTGGCGGGAGTCCGGTCGGATCGGGGCGAACCCCGCCCGCCCCGACCGGACATCCCGACCGACCGACGTTCCGGCCGACGGGCCGGCTGACGGACCGGACCGACGGACCGGCCCGACCGACGTTCCGGTCGACGGACCGACCGACGTTCCGGCCGACGGACCGACGGACCGACCGACCGGCGACCGCTCGCCGGCACAGCTGAGGAAAGGCGCACGGGTGATCGACCGGTTCGGCAACAACAGCAACGGCGAGGGCGGACTCAGGGCCGGAGCCCTCGGGACGTTCGACTCCGTGGTCATGGCGGTCGCGGGCTGCGGACCGGCGTACACCGCCGTCGCGCTGATTCCCGCGCTCATCGCGGCGGTCGGCCCGGCCGCCCCCGCCGCCCTGCTCTACGGCGCGATCCCCATGGTCGGCATCGCCCTGGCCTTCCGGCACCTGGGACGGCTCGACGTCAACGCCGGCGGCACGTACTCCTGGGTCGCCCGGACCCTGCACCCGGTCCTCGGCTTCCTCAGCGGATGGGCCGTGGTCGCCGCGACCACCCTCTTCGTCATCGCCTCCACGACCCCCGCCGGCAGGGCCACCCTGTCCCTCTTCGACGAGGACCTGGCCGGAAACGGCATCCTGGCCACCGGCGTCGGCCTCGGCCTGTTCCTCCTGATGGCCGCCCTCGTCGCATCGGGTGCCCGGATCGCCGCCGGGGCGCGGGCCGTCGCTCTCGGAGTCCAGCTGACCCTCCTGATCGCCGTGGCCCTCGCCGCGCTGACGCGGGACGTCCACGCGGCGACGTTCTCCCTCTCCTGGTTCGGCTTCGAGCACTTCGACTCCACCCACTCCTTCACCGCCGGCGCCCTGATCGTGGGCGCCCTGTACTGGGGCTGGGACGTGACGGCGAACCTCAGCGAGGAGACCCGCGGCGGCCGGGGCGGCTCCGGACTCGGCGGTCTCATCGGCCTCCTGGTCGTCGCCGCCACGCTCCTCACCCTGACCGTCGGCGCGAGCGTGCTCCTCGGACCCGACGCCGTGACGACGGACGGAAGCTTCCTGCTCCGGCTCGGGGAGGCGGCCTGGCCCGGGGTGGGCGGCACCCTGCTCGTCCTCGCCGTACCGCTGTCCATGGCCGCCACCCTGGAGACCACCCTCCTCCAGGCGACCCGCACGCTCTTCGCCATGGGCCGGGACCGTACGGTCCCCCCGTTCCTCGGCCGCGTCCACCCCCGGCGGAGGACCCCCGTGGCATCCACGCTGGCCGTCTGCGCGGTCACGGTGACGACCCTGACGCTCGTGGTGCTCATCGACCCCGGGGTCGGCATCCTCGACGACGCGCTCCAGGGCATCGGCCTCCTCATCGCCTTCTCCTACGCGCTGGCCGGCATCGCCGTCGCCGTGGCCTTCCGCCGGGTGCTGTTCGCCTCCGCCGGCAACCTGCTCCTCCTGGCGGTGTGGCCGCTCCTCGGCGTGGCCTTCAACGTCTGGGTCCTCGCCGCCTCCGTCCGGACGCTGTCCGGGACGCAACTGGCCATCGGCCTCGGCGCGCTGGCCGTCGGGCTGATTCCGCTGGGCGTCGCGTGGCTCCGGGGCGAGCGGTCCTTCTTCCGCCCGAGGCCGCTCCACCCGAACGGCACGGGCACGGCGGACGCTGCCACCACCGACGCGCTGCCGACGACCGGCCCCGCCGACGGCCGGCGGGACAGCCTCCTGTCGGACTTCTGAACCGCCTCGCCCCGTATCCGCACGAGGGAGAACCGACATGGCAGGCCGACCGCGCCGCACACCGGCACCCGTCTACGACCCGGCCTTCGGTGACCGGGCACTCGCCGAGGGCCGTGAGGACATGCTCCTCGGCCGCTGGGAAGGCGCCCGCGACCTGCTCGAACGGAGGCCCGGCGACTGGGACGGGAGGGCGCACCGCATCCGCCTGCTGGCCGACGCCGCGGCGGGGAGACGCACCGTCGACCTGTGGCAGGCGTCGGAGCCGGGCAACCCCGACGCCGCCGTCCTGCGGGCGGAGACCGAGGTGATGCGGATGTTCGCCGCGGCCCGGGCCGGGCGGACCCCCGACGCCGAGCGGCTGGGGCGCGCCGCCCGGCTCTGCCACCGCGCGGTCGAGCTCGCACCCGCGGACCCCCAGCCGTGGGTCTCGCTGCTCACCCTCGGCAGACTCCACCCCGGCGGGCACCCCGACATGTCGGCCTGGTGGAAGGAGATCCTCGCCCGGGACCCGTACCACCGGGAGGCCCACCACCAGGCACTGCGCCATCTGTCCGCCCGCTGGCACGGCTCGTACGGTGCGGCCCTCAACTTCGCCTGGGACGTGGCGAGTTCCGCCCCGTACGGATCGCCGCTCGCGATCCTCCCGCAGGTCGCCCGTGCCGAGCACTACCGGTACCGGGTGGAGACGGAGGCGAGGCCGGTCCTCGGCCTGACGCACCACTGGAGCGACGAGCACCCCCGCGGCGACCTCCGCCTCGCGCTCGACCGGTGGATCGCCCACCGGGTGCCCGGGGCGCAGGACGTCGCCGACCTCAACCATCTGGCGCACGGTCTGGTCATGGCCGGAATGGACGACCGGGCGGGCGCCGTCTTCCGGCTCCTCGGCAACCGGGCGACCGACGTGCCCTGGTCCTGTACGGGCGACGCGGAGCAGCTCTTCGTCCGCTGGCGCGACAGGACAGCGACGGACGCACGGTGAACGCCGAACGGGCTCGCCCCACGCCGCGCCGTAGGCCGGACAGGCGGACCGCCGCCCGCCGTGCCGTACGCCGGACAGGCGGACCGCCGCCCGCCGTGCCGTACGCCGGACAGGCGGACCGCCGCCCGCCGTGCCGAAGACCGAACCGGTGGGCCGCGTGCCGTGCCGAAGGCCGGACGCGCGAGCCGCCCGCCGTGCGGAACGCCCGGCCCCGGAAGACCGGCCCGGCCCGCGCCGCCGACGGCGAGGTCAGGTCCGGCGGCTCCGTGACACCCGCACCGCCGCGACGACCCCCACCCCCACGGCGGTGAGCGTCGCCAGTCCGGCGTACAGCCACGGCGCCCCGAGCCCGGGCGCGTTCGCCACCCGGACGCCGACGAAGCTGCCGAGCGCCTCCCCGAGCCCCGTGGCCAGCGCCGCCAGGGAGAAGTACACCGCGTGGCGGTCCGAGGGGCCCGACGCGCCGACGAGGACGTCGAGCGACGGCATGAGGAACATCTCGCCGAAGGTCACGCACACGACCCCGGTGAACAGCCCGACCGCTCCCCACCCCGCGCCGAGGCAGGCGAAGGCCGCGGCGAAGCAGCCGAAGCCCAGCAGGCAGAGCGTGCCAGGCGAGAGCCCCAGCCGATCCGTCAGCAGGACCAGCGGCAGCTGGAGCACGATGATCAGCAGCCCGTTGACGAGGAACACCGTGCCCAGGGAGCCGTCGCTCCCCAGGATGGTGCTCGCATGGAGCGGGAGCGTGGCGAAGAGCTGGGTGTAGAGGACGAACCCGAGGGCGATCAGCGCGAGCGGTACGCGCGGTCCCCGGTCCCTTCCCAGCAGCGACAGCTGTGCGCGCAGGGGCACACCGGCGGGTTTCCGGTCGGCACCCTCGGGAGGACGTACGGCGAGCACCGGACCCAGTGCCACGAGGTTGGCCCCCGCCGCCGCGAGGCAGAAGGCGGCCATCCCGAACCGCTGCTGGACGGCGACACCTGCCAGCGGGCCCAGCGCCATGCCGATGTTGACGGCCACGGCCTGCGCGGCGAAGCCCCTCGTCCGGCCGGCGGCGGGGGCGGCCGCAGCGATGAGCTTCAGCGCCATCGCGTTCATCCCGAACGCCAGGCCGACGACCGGGAGCAGGGCGGCCAGGGCCACGGGATGTCCGCCGGCCGCCGCGAGCACGGCGAACGCCGCAGCGCCGAGTCCGAGCGCGAGCCGGATCGCCGTGGCGGGCCGCAGCCTGCCCAGCGCCTGCCCCGCGAGGACGCGCATCAGGCGCAGGCAGACGACGCCCTCCGTCACCAGGGCCGCCACGGTGCCCGCGCTCAGATGACGGGTCTGGGTGAGGTGCAGCGGGAGCACGGTCAGCAGGGCCCACACCGCACAGCAGGCCAGGGTCCACTGGGCGAGCACGGCCCTGTGCGCCGCACGGCCTTCCGCCGCCCGGGAGCGGGAGGGCGCGTCCGCGCTCATCGTGAGGCCCCGGCGTCGTCCGAGGGTTCCGTGAGGACCGGACTCGCCGCGTCCGCCGCGCGTTCCAGAACCTCGCGCACGGCGGTGTGGCTGCCCCGCCGCGCGACGACGGAGCCGAGGACGCAGCTCATGTAGTCCGCCGGTGGCAGGGCCACCGGGGTGCCGACGGCCTGGTCGAGGGCCATGTGTTCCACGCCGGGGAGTTCGAGGACGGCGTTGAGGCCGCCGAATCCGGCGAAGACGCCCGACCGCGGGCTGATGAGCTGCCGTGAGCCGGCGTGGAACGCCGTGCGCGGGGTGAGGTCGGGAGCGTTCCCGGTGGCCACGGCGATGGCCGCCGCGTAGAAGTCGATGCCGGTGGCCAGCGGGATCAGATGGGAGGTGATGTACCCGCCGCCGATCCGCCCGGCGACCTCGATGAGCTTCACCGTGCCGTCCGGCAGCACACGGCATTCCAGGTGGAAGGCGCAGTCGCGCAGGCCGGTGGCCCGCACGGTGACCTCGGTCAGCGCCTCGACGGCCTGCCGCCGGACCGGGTCCAGCGCGGTCGGATGGACCTGTAGGTACTCGATCGAGTAGTCGGGAGCGACCCACTTGTCGGTGATGCCGACGATCTGCGGCCGGTCGCCGACGACGAGGCCCTCGACACTGTGCTCGGTGCCGTCGACGAACTCCTCGTGGATCAGCTCGCCGGGCCGGGCGCGGAAGATGGGATCGCGTTCGGGCCGTGTGAACGACCGCAGCAGCCCGTACGCCTCGTCGAGGCCGGAGGCGTCGTCGACCCGGTGGATGCCGCGGCTGCCGGAGGCGCTCGTGGGCTTCAGGATCGCGGGGAACCCCACCCGCGCCACGGCCGCGCGCAGCGAGGCCTCGTCGTGGACGCGGGCATAGGCGGGCATCAGGTCGGGCCGGCCGGCCGTAGCGAGGGCCTCGCGGGTCAGGTACTTGTTGCGGACGGTACGGGCGGCCTCGACCGGCAGTCCGGGCAGGCCGAGCTCGGCCGCCAGCGCGGCGACGAACTCGACGTCGCGGTCACCCCAGGTGAGGACGCCGTGGACGTCGTGGCGGCGGGTGAGGTCGAGGGCCGCGGCGCGGGCGGCCGCGGAGTCGAAGGTGTCCACGACCCGGGTCTCGGCGACGAGTTCGGAGGCGAAGGGCGGCCGGCGGTCGGCGAGGACGATCACGTCGTAGCCGAGCCGGTGTGCGGCGAGGGCGGTGGCGTTGACCTCCAGCGGCGACCGGCGGGCGTTGACGAACAGGACGGCAGGCATACGTACTCCGTGAGGTGCGGGAGGGAGGGGCGAGCGGGGCGACGGTCCGTCACGCCGGGTCCGGCGGGGCCGTGGCGTTCGGTGGGGCTGGCGGGGCTGCTGGGGCTGTGGCCTTCGGTGGGGCTGCCGGGTCCGGCGGAGCTGTGGCGTTCGGCGGGGCTGCCGGGGCTGGCGGATTCGGCGGGGCCGGGCCGTGCGGCGGGGCCGTGCGGATCAGCGGGGCCGTGTGGTGAGTTCCCGTACGACCGGGGCGCTCACCGGCTCGAAACGTGGCAGCCGCCCGGACATGGGGCGACGGCCGTCGTCGGCGGCGAGAAGGGCTCCGGCCGCGTCCGGCGCCGGGGTACCGGGGAGCGAAAGACAGGCCCAGACCCGTGCCGCCCACCGCGGCATGAGGGGCGCGCCGAGCGCGGCCAGTACGGCGAGGGCGGCGGTCGCCCCCGCGGCCTCGGCCGCTGCGGGCGCCACGGCCAGCCAGTCGTCGACCGCCGCTGCCGCTTCCGCGAGGTCCCCCGTGGCGAAGGCCCTCCTGTGCCGCCGCACCGTCTCCTCGTACCGCCCGAGCACGCGCGCGCGGCTCGGATCCGTGGGCCGTGCGGCGGGCGGGCCGGTGCGGTGACGGGCCGTGGCCTCGCAGAGGTCGAGCACCCGGCCGAGGCGGCCCACCAGCGTCACCGCCACGTCGTCGGCGAACGCCTCGGGCGTGAAGTCGGTCGGCTTCTCACCCGGGTCGAGACGCGCCAGGTGAAAGCGGAGCGCGTCCGTGTCCAGCCCGGCCGCCACGTAGTCCGACACGCGGATGACGTGGTGACGGCTGGTCGAGAACTTCTCCCCGTCCAGGGTCATGAACTGGTTGAAGCGGTACGCGTCCGGTGCGGACGGCACGTCGGCGGCCTCCTGCACGGCGAGCTGCATGAGCAGCGGCAGCGCGCCGTCCATGCCGAAACACAGGGTGAACCGGGGCCGGTCCCCGCCACCCGGCAGCAGGGGGTTGCCCGGCAGGCCGTGCCGGCGGGCGTGCTCCCGGCCGGCGAGCAGGAACATCGCCGTCGTGCCGAGGGCGTACGTCGAGTGGACCTGCCGGGGCCCCAGGTCGCCGCCCGTGGTCCACGGGACGCCCCAGCCGAGCGGGTGGGTCAACCGCCAGGTGTGACCGTTGAGTTCCAGGTACCGGCGGACGAGGTCGACGTAGCCGTCGGGCACCCGCCGTGCACGGACCATGGACAGGAGGGAGTCGGAGTCCAGCCGGAGGAACGCCGAGCGGGTGTCGGTCTCGGTGACGCGGGTGCGGGCGTGGCGGGCGCGGGGGTCTCGCACACCGCCGGGCTGGAACCACATCCCGCACGCCTCGCAGGCGTATCCGGCCACGCCTTCGCCACAGGCCGGACAGCGCCCGGCGAGCCGGTACGCGACGAGTTCCTCGCCGGTGGACGCCTCGGCGAGCAGCCGCTCGTCGCGTGGCTCGACGCGTCCCCGCTCGGTCAGCCGCTCGGCGAGCCAGTGGTGCCAGGCGCGGTGGTCCCGTGCGGCCGGCTCGTCATGGACGTCGAGGAAGACGTCGGGTGCGCAGTCCGTCGCGTGCAGCGCGTCCCGGATGCGGGCGTGGTAGTCGAGGGCGGTCTCCTCCGGCGTCCGGTCCTCGCGCCGCGCGGCGTCGAGGACGTACGACTCCCAGCCGTCGGTGGCCGAGACGGTGGTGACCCGGTGGCCCTCGGCGCGCAGATGGCGGGCCAGGGCGTCGGCCGCCAGGAAGGGACCGCCGAGATGTCCGAGGTGGAGCTCCCCGTTGGGGGTGGGCAGGGCGGCAAGGATCAGATGGTCGGGCATGCGGAGTCCGTACGTATGAGGGAGGGCGCGAAGGCGACACGAAGGTGGTGCCCCCCGGGCCCGAGGCGCGGGGCCACGGGCGCGGGGGAGTTCAGGCGGCGGGGGAGACGGGACGGGGCGCGGCGGACTCGGCCCGCGCGGGAGCGCGGGGGGCGCGGAGGGAGGTCACAGCGCCAGCAGCTCCAGGACCCGGTCGGCGATGCCCCAGGAGAAGCGGGCGCCGCCACCGGAGGCGGCCGCCGCCCGGACGACACCGGGGGCCGGCCGGTCGGTGAGCGGCGTGCGGTCCGGGGTGTAGCCGTCGACCGCGGCCGGGCCGGGGACGGCAGCGGGTGCGAGTCCCGGCAGGCGCCCGGCGAGTACCGCCCGGCCCGCCGCCAGGGTGCGCGGGCTCCACGTGGCCCCGGTCCACGGGCCGGCCTGGTCCCCGGTCCACGGGCCGGCCTGGTCCCCGGTCCGCGGGCCGGCCCGGTCGCCCGTTCGGGGACCGGCCTGGCCCTCCGTTCGTGGGCCGCCCCCGTCGCCTCCGGTGCCGGGCGGGACGTCCCACTCCTCGCACCGGAAGCTCGCCCACCCCCCTCCGGGGGCGCCGGTGCCGTCCGGCGCGGGGAGCAGGAACAGGTCGTCGTCGGGGAAGCAGAGCAGGGGTGCGCCGGGCGGCAGGTCGCGGTCGATGCGCAGCGCGGCCATCCTCTTGGTGCGCCACGGCGGTCGCTCCGGGCCCTGGGAGGCGACCTCGGGTCCCGGCCACGCACCGGTGGCCAGTACCGTCCGGCTGGTGGAGACCAGGCCCCCGTCGGCCAGCAGGAGTCGCTGTGAACCGCTCCGGGACTCGATCCGCGTCACCCGCGCGCCGAGCCTGACGCGGCCGTGCGCACCGGCCACCGCGTCCAGCAGGGCCGCCGCGGCACCGGCGGTGTCCATGACGGTGATTCCACCGCGGACGGTGGCCAGCCCGTCGCCCCGCCCGAGGAGCGGTTCGCCCCAGGCCGCACGGGCGGCGCCGGTCAGTTCGCCGGACGCGGGATCCATACGCGTGCCGATCGTGTGCCGGGCCATCGTGTCCAGCGTGGCGGCTCGGGCGACGACGAGGACCGGCACCCGCCGCAGGTGGGGCCGGAGCAGTGCACGGACGGCCGGGTCCTCCGTCCACACCGCGCCGCGCTCCAGCAGCCGCCGTTGGCCGGGCGTGCTCGCCCACGGGGCCAGGACGCCCAGCGAGCGCCGGGTGGCCGAGCCGGAGCCGGGGGCCGTGTCCCCCTGGTCGAGCACCGTGATGCGACGGCCGCGATGTGCGGCGGACACGCGCAGGGCGATCGCGGCACCGATGATGCCACCGCCGACCACCGCGACATCCGTCTCCGACTCCGTCCCCGTCTCCACCTTGGTCCCCGTTCCCGTCCCCGTCTCCCGCTCCGGACACCCGGTGCGAGCGGGGTCAGCGCTCATCGACTGCACGGCCGTCGTCATCGGCAGGAGCGGTGGCATCGGCATCGGCATCGGCATCGGGATAGGCCTCGGGATCGGGATAGGCCTCGGGATCGACATCGATATCGGGATCGGCATCGAGGGCGCCGACGAGCGTGGCCACGATCTCCGTACGGCGCATCCGCCCGGCCCTGTGCTCATCCCGCAGCACCTCGACCTCGGCCACGTACCGCTCGCCGACCCGCTGCCCCATCTGCGCGCGCAGTTCGGGCAGTCGACGGGCGAGCGCCGCGTGGAGCCGTTCCACGCACTCCGCGTCGTTCGCCGTCAGATCCCGTACCTCGACGTGGAAGCCCGCCGCGGCCAGCGCTCCCTCCCAGTCCGGGCACGGCGCGAAGAGGCCTTCCTGGAGGGTGAGTTCGATGTCCCGGGAGGTCTGCGGGCGCAGGATGCGGCTGATCACGACGACCACCGCGGGACGCGCCCCGCGCAGGACCGTCCGCCAGTTGCGTACGGCCACGGCCGGATCCGACCAGTACCCCGAACCGATGGCCAGCACCGCGTCGAACGACCGTGGCGGCACGTCGGGGGCCGCCATGTCGCCGACCAGGTAGCTCACCCTGCCGTCGGAGGTCCGGTCGTCCCGGGCGCCACCGGCCAGGCGCGCGCGGGCGACCCGGACGGCGGCGGGGCTGGCGTCGAGGCCCACGGCCTCGCAGCCCGTCCGCCCCGCGAGCGCGGCGGTCAGCCCGCCGGTGCCGCATCCGGCGTCGAGCACCCGGGTGCCCTCCGACCAGCCCAGCCGTGCGGCGAGGCGCTCCAGGTAGTCCGGGGTCGCCCCGCTGAACTGCCCGGCGAACTGGTCACCGAGCGCCTCCGCGTACGCCGCGTCGATGGCGGGGACCTCCTGGTACGAGTCCCATTCCTCGGCGATCTCCGCCACGGCGGAGCCGGTGGACGATCCGTCGCTCATGCCATGCCCTCTTCCGTCGTCCGTGTCGCCCGTGTGCGCACCTTCAAGCCGTCGAGGAACGCCTCGATCCCGCGATCCGCCGCCTGCGCGCTCTCCGCTCCGAGGCAGACCGTGCCGACGCGGTCGGCGGACGAGGCGGCGGGCGGGACGATGTCCCCCGGGGCGACGGAGAGTTCGGCGTGGATCAGCCCGGGCCGCGCGGCCGGGAGGTCCCAGCCGTCGACGCCGGTGACCACACCCGGTTCCGGCAGGACGAAGCGCACGGCGGCGCCCCGCGTCGGCCCGGTCGGCAGCGGCACCGGGAGTCCGAGCAGATCGTCGTGGAGGGCACCGAAGAGCTCGAGTCCGGGGCAGGCCCACTCGACCATGGCGTGCAGCCAGTCGCCGCCGGGCCGCACGTGCATCTCGCCGAGGACGGGGCCCCGGTGGGTGAGCCAGCACTCGACGTGGAAGATCCCGTGGGTCAGCCCGAGCGCCCGCAGTGCCTGCGTCGCCTCCAGGGCGATCTCCGTGTGTCCCCCGAAGGGCAGGACGACGGGGGTCGTGTGTCCGGCCTCGACGAACGTGCCCGGTGCGAGCAGTTTGCGGGTGACGGCGAGGGCGTGCGGAGTGCCGTCCACGAAGACGCCCTCCACGCTGAACTCCGGCCCGCCGACGAACTCCTCGACCAGCACGGGCTCGTGTTCCGCCCCGCGCCGTGCCGCGGTCAGAGCCTTCGCCACGTCGCCGGCGCGGTCCACCCGTACGACGCCCTCACTGCCCGCGGCGTCGCGCGGCTTGACGACGACCGGACCGCCGTGCCGGGTGAGGAAGGAGGTGACGTCCTCGGCGGAGGCGCAGAGCGCGGAGGCCGGCTGCCGGAAGCCGAGCTCTCCCAGCCGCCGCCGGCACAGGTCCTTGGTGCGGACGGTGCGGACGAGTTCGGGCCGGTTGCCGAGGAGGCCGAGGGCATCGGCGACCCGGGCGACTGCGAGGACCGAGTACTCCCGGAATCCCGTCACCGCGTCCACGGCATGGTGCTCGCCGTACTCCAGGGCCCATGCCACACAGGCCTCGGGGTCGGTGTGGTCGAGGGGGTGCGTCTCGTCCGCGAGGGCGGCGTACTCGGGCGCGGCGGCGAGCGCGTCCGGCGTGTCGGTCACCACGACCCGGCTGCCCCTGGCCTTGAACTGGCTCAGGGCACGCAGGCTCAGATCGCGTCCGTGGCCCGCTCCCTCGGGCGCGGCCCCGCCCAGGACCAGGATCGTGCTCATGCCGACCACCACACCGAGAAGACGGTCAGCGCACCGGTGCCGGAGTTCCGCACACGGTGCCGCTCGCGGGTCGCGAAGTGGAAGGAGTCGCCCGTGCGCACCGGGTACGCGTCACCCGCGTACTCCACGTGTCCCTCCCCGGCCCCGATGAACCACGTCTCGACGACGCCGTGGACGTCGACATCGGTCGCGGCGCCCGGCGGCACCACGAACACCGAGGAGGAGAAGGGGGCGGGGACTCCGGTCAGGTCGTGCTCGCGCAGGGTGATCCCGTCCGGCCCGGGGATCTCCGGGAGGCACGTGAGGGGGCCGCCCCCGGAGAGGGGTGCGTCATGCATGGGTGGTCCTTTCGTGGGGGGTGCGGACGGCTGCGGCGGGCGTCGACGACCAGGCGACCGTCGTGGTGTCCCGTTCCGTCCGGTAGAGCTCGCGTCCGGCGACGGCGTTGGCGATCACCGCGTTCCGCCAGGCCATCAGGCTGAGGTTGGCGTCGGCCACTCCGTGGGTGCGGGTCGCCGCCCCCTGGACGAAGATCCGGAGGCCGTCGGGGGCGTCGAACTCGATGGAGTAGTCGTCCCGCACCCGGAAGTCCGCGCCGTCGCCGTCTCCGGCCGTCGCGATGCGGTCCCGTAACGGCTCCAGGAAGCCCGGGAAGGGGGAGTGGTAGCCGGTGGCGAGAACGACGACGTCGGCCCGCTCCTGGAGGACGCTGTCGGTGTCGATGTCCCGGGTGACCACGCTGAGGGGGCCGTCGGGGCCGCCCTCCACGGCGACCAGCTCCTGCCCTGGGCTCAGCCGGTAGGCGCAGCTTCCCGGACGCAGGGCGTCGAGACGGTAGAGCTGCGCGTGGATCGCGTCGAGGAGTTCGGACGACACGCCGTCGCTCGCCATCCGCTGACGGCGCAGCAGTTCCGCCCGGCGTGCGGCGGGCAGGCGCGTGAAGTGGCGTACGTAGCCGGGGAAGAACCATTCGTTGCTGAACGCGGAGTCGTCCAGGGGGAGGAAGCCGTCCCGCCGGGTGGACCACACGAGCGAGGAGGGGAGCATTTCGTCGTCCCCCAGCAGCCAGTGCACGATCTCGGCGCCGGACTGGCCCCCGCCGATCACCACGACCTTCCTGCCGCGCGTGGCGGGTCGCCGGCGCGTGATGTCGGCGGAGTGGATCACGTGGTCGCCCCGCGGGGCGACGCAGCCGGGGATGTACGGCTCCTTGCCGGTGCCCAGCACGATCGTGCGGGTGGTGGCCAGCGGGCCGTCGGCGCCGGAGACGACGAACGTCCCTCCTTCCAGGGCGACTTCCTCGACGGCGGTGTCGAACTCCAGTTGTGGCATCAGGCCGGACGCCCAGCGGTAGTACTGCTCGAACTCCTCACGCGGGGTTCCGCTCCGCGAGGCGACGAGGTGCCGGTAGAGCCGGCCCTCCTCGGCGAGGAAGTTGAGGAAGGAGAACCGGGAGGTCGGATCGACCAGGGTGACCAGGTCCTTCAGCGGCGAGACCTGGAGACTCGCGTCGGGGAGCATCGTCCCGTCGTGCCAGCCGAAGCGCGGCCGGCGTTCGAAGAACCGGGTGACGAGGTCCTGTTCGGGGTCGAGGAGGGCGGAGAGCCCCAGGTTCGCCGGCCCGATGCCGATGCCGACGAGGTCGGGTGACGAGCGGGGGGTCCCGCGGGAGGCGTCGGTCACGGGAGCCCCAGCTCCCATGGCCGGTCTTCGGTGATGTGCATGCCTGTCAACTCCCTCTGGACACAACGGTGTCCATGCCGGAAGGGCGGTCCGCGGCGCGGCGTGGAGCACAGTCAACAGACATGGATCATGTCGGCGCCCCTTCCTTGCCGGAGGGGTGCGGGCGGACGGCGTGCCGGACCGGCGCATTGTCACTGACTGAAAATCCAGTTAAAGAGGGGGTTCCGGTGGCGCCGCGTGTCGGCCCGGCCACTCCCCGGTGTAAATTGGCGAGATCGCCGTCGCGCGGGAACGCAAAAAGGGGCTGAACCTTTGATTGCTTGGTTCAGCCCTGGGATAGCCTGGGAAAATGCTAACAGAGGTCATTGCAACCCGCTATGTCACGCCATTGCGTGAGGGCGGCTCGCTCCCCGGGATCGTCGAGGCCGACGACCTCGGCACCTATGTCATGAAGTTCACCGGCGCCGGCCAGGGGCGCAAGACCCTGGTCGCCGAGGTCATCTGCGGGCAGCTCGCCCGCCGGCTCGGACTGCGGGTGCCCGAGCTCGTCACGATTCAGCTCGACCCCGTCATCGGACTCTCCGAGCCCGACCAGGAGGTGCAGGAGCTGCTCAAGGCGAGCGGCGGACTCAACCTGGGCATGGACTACCTCCCCGGCTCGCTGGGCTTCGACCCGCTGGCGTACGAGGTGGATCCCGTCGAGGCCGGCAAGGTCGTCTGGTTCGACGCGGTGATCAACAACGTCGACCGCTCCTGGCGGAACCCGAACATGCTCGTCTGGCACGGCGACCTGTGGCTCATCGACCACGGCGCCACCATGATCTGGCACCACAACTGGCCCGGCGCCCAGGCGTCCGCCGCCAAGCCGTACGACGCCTCCGACCACGTACTCGCCCGCTACGCGCCGGACATCGCCGCCGCGGCCGCCGAGCTGGCCCCGCTCGTCACCCGCGAACTGCTCGACGAGATCGCCGCCGACGTGCCCGACGAGTGGCTCGTCGACGAGCCCGGCTTCGCCGGCACGGACGAGGTGCGGGCCGCCTACGTCGCGGCGCTGCTGCCGCGCGCCGCCACCATCCACGAGCGGATCACGCTCGGCCCGCGGACCGAGACCAGGCCGCAGCAGCCGCCCGGCTGGCTCGCCGAGCGCCTCGCGCCCCGGACGCACTCCACCGAGAAGGACAGCACCCCGTGACCGACCGCGATGTCTTCGAGTACGCGCTGCTGCGCGTGGTGCCGCGGGTCGAGCGCGGCGAGTGCTTCAACGCGGGCGTGGTCGTCTACTGCCGCGCCCGTTCCTACGTGGCCGCCCGGACGCACCTGGACGAGGCGAAGCTGTCGGTGCTCGACCCGGCGGCCGACGTGACCGGGGTGCGGGCCGCCCTGCGCGCGGTCGAGGGGGTCTGCCTGGGGGGTGACGCCGCCGGCCAGGCCGCGGGCGACGACGCCGGCCGGCGCTTCCGCTGGCTGATCGCGCCGCGCTCCACGGTCGTCCAGCCGGGGCCCGTCCACACCGGCCTCACCGCGGACCCGGAGGCCGAGGTGGAGCGGCTGCTCGACCTCCTCGTGCGCTGACCGCCCTCGCCCGGCGACGGGGAGTGACCGGGTGCACCCGGTGGGCCGTTGACACCGGGTGCCAGGGCTTCTAGCGTCTCGTTCTGCGGACGATACTAAGCGGTCGCTCATGTGCGGGACGCAGGAGCGGGTGACCGGTTCGACCGCGACCAGGGACGATCCAAGGGCGAGGAGAACCAAGCATGTCCACCACCGAGCAGCGCGTAGCCGTCGTCACGGGTGCCGCACGGGGTATCGGGGCCGCCACGGCGCTCCGCCTCGCGGCCGAGGGCCGCGCCGTCGCCGTACTCGACCTCGACGAGGCGGCCTGCAAGGACACCGTCGAGAAGATCACCGCCGCGGGCGGCACCGCCCTCGCGGTCGGCTGCGACGTCTCCGACAGCGCCCAGGTGGAGGCGGCCGTCGCGCGCGTCGCCGCCGAGCTCGGCGCTCCGACGATCCTCGTCAACAACGCGGGTGTGCTCCGCGACAACCTGCTCTTCAAGATGTCGGAGTCCGACTGGGACCTCGTCATGAACGTGCACCTCAAGGGCGCCTTCCTGATGGCGAAGGCCTGCCAGAAGCACATGGTGGACGCGGGCTTCGGCCGGATCGTGTCGCTCTCCTCCTCCTCGGCCCTCGGCAACCGCGGCCAGGCCAACTACTCGGCCGTGAAGGCCGGTCTCCAGGGCCTCACCAAGACCCTCGCCAAGGAGCTCGGCAAGTTCGGCATCACCGCCAACGCCGTCGCCCCGGGCTTCATCGTCACCGAGATGACCGCGCAGACCGCCGAGCGCGTCGGCATGGGCTTCGAGGACTTCCAGGCCGCCGCCGCGTCCATGATCCCGGTGCAGCGGGTCGGCCGCCCCGAGGACGTCGCCAACGCGATCGCGTTCTTCACCGGCGACGACGCCGGCTTCGTCTCCGGCCAGGTCATGTACGTGGCCGGCGGCCCGCTCAACTGACGACCGGCATCGAGAGGAGCAGGCAGACATGACCGCACAGGCACGGCCGGAGCTTTCCGGCAAGGTCGCCCTCGTCACCGGCGCCAGCCGGGGCATCGGCTACGGCATCGCCGAGGCGCTCGTCGCCCGCGGCGACCGGGTCGTCATCACCGGACGCGGCGAGGAGGCCCTCAAGGAGGCCGTGGAGCGCCTCGGCGCCGACCGGGCGATCGGCGTCCCCGGCAAGGCCCACGACGAGGCGCACCAGGCCGCCGCCGTGGAGGCGGCGATGGACGGCTTCGGCCGGGTGGACTTCCTGATCAACAACGCCGGCACGAACCCGGTCTTCGGTCCCATCGCCGACCTGGACCTCGGGGTGGCCCGCAAGGTCTTCGAGACCAACGTGGTCTCGGCGCTCGGCTTCGCCCAGCGGACCTGGCACGCCTGGCAGAAGGAGCACGGCGGGGCGATCGTGAACATCGCCTCGGTCGCCGGTGTCTCCGCCTCGCCCTTCATCGGCGCGTACGGCATCAGCAAGGCCGCGATGATCAATCTGACCATTCAGCTGGCCCATGAATTCGCCCCGCTCGTGCGGGTCAACGCGATTGCCCCGGCGGTCGTGAAGACGAAATTCGCGCAGGCGCTGTACGAGGGCCGGGAGGCGGAGGCGGCCGCCGCCTACCCGCTCGGCCGGCTCGGCGAGCCCGAGGACATCGGCGGCGCGGCCGCCTTCCTGACCTCGTCGCAGTCGGAGTGGATCACTGGCCAGACCCTTGTGGTCGACGGCGGGATTTTCCTGAACGCCGGAGTCGGGTGACCGATAATCGGACACTTTCCGGATTTCGTGTCCGGATTGAACCCGGTTATACGTCGAATGCCTTAAGTGCCCCGTCAGGCTCGAACATTGACCTGACGGGGTGCTGCGGTATCGTCGGCCGACCCGTGGCTGAACGAGGAGCGTGCACGTGTTCAACCGGACCAGTCTGCAGGCCGCTGCAGCCCTTGTGTCCATATCCCTGGTAACCGGATGCAGTGTCTTCTCTGACAGTGATTCGGCCGGGGATCAGAGAATCGTCGTCGGTACGACGAGCTCTCCCACCACGCTTGACCCGGCTGCCGCCTGGGACAATTCCTGGGAGCTCTTCCGGAATGTATTCCAGACCCTGGTGAGTTTCCCGACAGGCAGCACGACCCCTGATTCCGACGCCGCGGACTGCAAGTTCTCGGACACCTCCAGCCGGGTCTTCGAGTGCAAGCTCCTGGAGGGCCTCACGTTCTCCAACGGGCACAAGCTGGACGCCAAGGCCGTGCAGTACTCGATCGAGCGCATCCGCACGATCAACCACAAGGGCGGCCCGAACGGCATGCTCGGCTCGCTCGACAAGATCGAGACCGTCGGCGACCGGACCGTCGTCTTCCGGCTCAACAAGTCGGACGCCACCTTCCCGATGGTCCTCGCCACGCCGGCGATGTCCCTCGTGGACCCGGCCGAGTACCCGGCCGACCGGCTCCGCGCGGACGGCAAGCTCACCGGCTCCGGCCCGTACGTCCTCGACTCGTACACCGAGCACGAGTCGGCGGAGCTGACCAAGAACCCCACGTACAAGGGCTTCGCCGACCGCAAGAACGGCGGCGTGACCATCCGGTACTTCGACGAGTCCGAGGCGATGGTCGCCGCGCTCAAGAAGAAGGAGATCGACGCCACCTACCGCGGCCTCACCGCCGAGGAGGTCGTCGAACTCCAGGACGACAAGCCCGAGAACCAGGGTCTGCAGATCGTCGAGTCGACCGGCGCCGACATCCGCTACCTGGTCTTCAACACCCAGGACCCCACGATCGCCAAGCCCGCGGTCCGCAAGGCCATCGCCCAGATCGTCGACCGCGACGAACTGGTCAGCAAGGTCTACCAGGGCACCGCCGAGCCCCTGTACTCCATGGTGCCCAAGGGAATCGCCGCTCACACCACCAAGTTCTTCGACCGCTTCGGGGACCCGGACGCCAAGAAGGCCAAGAAGATCCTCCGCGAGGCCGGCATCACCGAGCCCGTCGAGCTGAAGTTCTGGTACACGACGGACCGCTACGGCTCCTCGACGGCCGCCGAGTTCAAGGAACTCAAGCGCCAGCTGGAGGAGACCGGCCTCTTCGAGGTCGCCATCGAGGGCAAGCCCTGGAAGGACTTCCAGGCGGGCTACCAGAAGGGCGAGTACCCGGTCTTCGGCCGCGGCTGGTTCCCCGACTTCCCGGACCCGGACAACTTCGTGGCGCCGTTCGTCGGCAAGGAGAACGTCCTCGGCACGCCGTACGTGAGCCCCAGGATCACCGGCGAACTGCTCCCGAAGTCCCGCCGCGAGAGCGACCGCGGGACCGTCACGGACGAGTTCGTGGAGGCCCAGGAGATCATGGTCCAGGACGTCCGGCTGCTGCCCCTGTGGCAGGGCAAGCTGTACATCGCGGCCCGTGACGACATCGGCGGCGGCGAGGGCGCGCTCGACCCGCAGACCGTCATGCAGCTCTGGGAGCTCAGCCGCCGGGCCAGCTGGTAGGACCCGGGGCCGGCGAGGAGCCGGGAGCCGGGAACCTGCGGGGGCCACTGTCAGTGGCCCCCGGTAGGTTCGGGGACGAGTAACAGGAACGTCCACCGGAGGTTGTTGACCGTGACCGACACCAGCATGCTGCCCGAGTCCTGGCGGGGTGTTCTCGGCGAGGAGCTGCAGAAGCCGTACTTCGCGCAGCTCACCGAGTTCGTCGAGGAGGAGCGCGTCAGGGGACCGGTCTTCCCGCCGAAGGACGAGGTGTTCGCCGCCCTCGACGCCACTCCGTACGACCGGGTGAAGGTCCTGATCCTCGGTCAGGACCCGTACCACGGCGAGGGGCAGGGGCACGGTCTCTGCTTCTCGGTCAAGCCCGGGGTGAAGACCCCGCCCTCCCTGCGGAACATCTACAAGGAGATGCAGGCCGAGCTCGGCCACCCCGTCCCGGACAACGGCTATCTGATGCCGTGGGCCCAGCAGGGCGTCCTCCTGCTCAACGCCGTGCTGACCGTCCGCTCCGGCGAGGCGAACTCGCACAAGGGCAAGGGCTGGGAGAAGTTCACCGACGCGGTGATCACCGCCGTCGCCTCGCGCCCCGACCCCGCCGTCTTCGTCCTCTGGGGCAACTACGCCCAGAAGAAGCTGCCCCTCATCGACGAGGAGCGGCACGTGGTGGTCAAGGGCGCCCACCCCTCGCCGCTCTCGGCGAAGAAGTTCTTCGGATCGAAGCCCTTCACCCAGATCGACGCGGCCGTCGCGGCCCAGGGACACGAGCCGATCGACTGGCGCATCCCGGACCTCGGCTGAGCCTCGGCCCGATCCGGCCCCGGTGCGGCTAGCGTCGGCTCTCCCAGTGGGTGAGCGGGTGGAGGTCGCGGTGACCGAGCAGCAGCAGGTGTCGGACGACGGGGTCATGACCAGGATCGGGCAGGCGATGATGCTGCTCCACGGCGGCGATCGCGAGGAGGCACGCAACCGCTTCGGGCTGCTCTGGCAGCAGATCGGCCCGGACGGGGACCCCCTGCACCGATGCACCCTCGCGCACTACATGGCGGATGCCCAGGACGACCCCGACACCGAGCTGGCCTGGGACCTGCGGGCCCTGAGTGCGGCGGAGGGCCTGGCGGGCGAGCGGCTCGCCGAGCACGGCTCCGCGATCGCCCTCCGGGCGCTGTACCCCTCCCTCCACCTCAACCTGGCCGCCGACTACGTCAAGCTCCAGCGGCCCGACGCCGCGCGGGTCCATCTGGACCGGGCCCGCGCCGCCTCGGACCACCTCGACGACGACGGCTACGGGAACGGGGTCCGGGCCGCGATCGAGCGCCTGGAGCTGCGGCTCCGGGGGGTGTGAGAACCGGGGCCGGCCGATCGGTTCCCCACCGGGGCGGACCGGCTCGCGACGACCCACCGGTTCGAGGCACCCCAAGCAGATTCGAGGCATCCCGAAGCGGAGGAGAGCCCTGTGGGCAAGGTGGTCATGTACGGCTCGGTGTCGGTGGACGGCTTCGTCGCGGACGAGAGCGACCTGCCCGGACCGCTGTTCGACTGGTTGTCCAGCGGTGACGTCCCGTTGGACGGGAGCGGCGAGCTGAAGGTGTCGCAGACGTCCTACGACTACACCCGGCCGTACTGGGACCGGATCGGCGTCACGATCGTCGGCCGCCACGTCTTCGACCTGACGGACGGCTGGGCCGGGAAGCCGCCGGGCGGGATCGACCACGTGGTCGTCGTGACGCACCGGCCGGCGCCCCGGGGCTGGGATCCCGAGGCCCCGTTTCACTTCGCCGACGGCATCGAGGCGGCCGTGGCCAAGGCGCGGGAGCTCGCGGGAGACCGCATCGTCGAGGTCGCGGCCGGTGACGTCGGTGGCCAGGTCCTGGCCGCGGGCCTGGTCGACGAGGTGCGCATGGACGTCGTACCCGTCGTGTTCGGGTCCGGCAAGCGCTACTTCGGGTCGGTCCGCGCACAGCACCTGTTGGAGGATCCCGACGAGGTCATCCAGGGCGACCGGGTGCTTCACCTGCGCTATCGGGTGCGCCGTTGACCGGCCCGGGCGGGTACGCGTAGACGTGCGCCCGGGAGCCTCAACGGCCGTACGTGCCGTGGCAGATGCGTGAGGGGTCGCTGCCGGGCGCCCAGCCGCCGTACCGTTCGCCCAGGTCGCAGACGTCCGCCCGGGAGACCGGCGGGATCTTCGGCAGCCCGGCCGGTTCCGCCGGCAGTCCGGGCAGCGGCGGCCGGGTCTCCGGGCGCGGACGCTCGCGCTGCCGCGGTACGGACTCGGGGCGCGACGCCTCCGGGCGGGGCGGAGCCGCTTCCCGGCGGCGCGCCTCGGGCGAGGGCGTCGCGCGGGGCGTGGCGGACGGCGGGGGAGCAGCGGGGAGCGCCGCTTCGAGGGCCTCCAGGGCCGGTCCCTCGACGATCTGCGGGGCCACGTCCTGGCCGGGGCGTACGGTCTCCGCGGCGGACGCGGGAGCGGGCGCCGTCGGCGGGGTGTCCACCGAGACGCAGCCCGCGAGGGCGGCCACGGCCGCCCCGACCAGGATCTTCGCTGTTGTTCGGGTTCCATGCACCCGCGCAACTCTGCTGGCCCGGCGGTGATCTTCGCGCCCCTACCGGAGGGGAATGCCCCGCACGGGTGAGCGGCACGGGACCCGCCTTGACCCGCCTGGTCATCCGGTCGAGCGGCCGTGCGGTCCCGCGGCCGGATTCCGACCGGTCCCCGGCGCGGGGACGCTCAGTCGCCGGTCGCGCCGTCGATCCGTTCCCGGACGAGGTCCGCGTGGCCGTTGTGCCGGGCGTACTCCTCGATCATGTGCAGATAGATCCAGCGCAGGTTGTACCGCTTCCCGCTGTGGTGCTCGCCCTCGCCCAGGTCGTCGAGACCGCGGGTGGCGGCCACGGTGCGGGCGTGGGTGATCGCCGCCTGCCAGGTCGCGTGGGCCTCCTCGTAGGTGTCCTCGTCGGTGAGGTGGAAGTCCCGGTCGCGGTCCTCCTCGGTCGAGTAGATCCAGCCGGCCTTCTCGCCCGCCAGGACGTTGCGGAACCAGCCGTTCTCGACCTCCGCCATGTGGCGGACGAGGCCGAGCAGGCTGAGCTCCGACGGCGGGGCGGACAGGGTGCGCAGCTGGGCGTCGTCGAGCCCCTCGCACTTCCTGGCGAGGGTCGCGCGATGGAAGTCGAGCCACTGCTCCAGCGCCTCGCGCTCGCCCGAGGTGGTGGACGGGTCGACGCGGGGGACGGTTTCGGTGCGTTCGGTGGTCATGCGCGGCATCGTCCCCCACGATCACCGGCCGCGCCAGCGCTTTCCCCGCGCCCCGGGACGGTGCCGCCGCCGAGCATGCCGCGCAGCAACTCGTCGAACCCGGTGCGCAGTTCCGCGCGGCTCGGCACGGCCGCGTGGAAGGACCCGGCGGCGCAGGAGAACATCAGCCCCTCGCACCAGGCGATGAGGGAGAGCGCGTGGCGCTCGGGATCGGGCGATCCGGCCGCCGCCGTCATCGCGATCAGAGGGCCGTGGAAGACGGAACCTGCGGCGTCGAAGAAGGCGCGCAGCTCGGGGCGCCGGGTCGCCTCCAGGGCCAGCTCGTAGCGGGAGACGAGCAGCGCGCGGTGATCGGTGAGATAGCGGTGCAGGGCGAGGGAGAGCACGTCCACGAGGGTGTCGGTGCCGATGGGCGCCCCCGCGAGGCCCCCTTCGGGCGCCCCGGTCCGCGCCCCTTCCGCCGCCCCGGGCCCGGCGGCGCCCGGGAGTTCGTCCGGGGTCAGGACCCGGGACTCCAGCTGTACCTGACGTCGTACGGCCGTCTCCAGGAGTGCCTGGCGGGTGCGGGCGTGGTTCGACGTCGACCCCTGCGGCAGTCCCGCCCGCTCGTCCACCGCCCGATGGGTCAGGCCCCGCATCCCGCGCTCCACGAGGAGGTCGAGGGCGGCGTCGCCGATCCGGTCCGCGCGGGAGGCGGGGGAGGCGGGGGAAACGGGGGAGTCGGAAGTGCCGGGGGTGGCGGAAGTGCCGGATGTGCCGGGGGTGGCGGAAGCGCCGGTGGATCCGGCAGGGCCGGGAGGGGCAGCGGAGGGCGTCGCTGAGGTCATGAGGACAACCTACAACCGGCCACTACCCGCATCACTACATCTGTAGTACGGTCGCACCACCGGACGTACTACACCTGTAGTCACCCGATCGAGGAGCAGCCATGGAACAGCACCGTGCCGTCGTCGTCGGAGCCGGCATCGGCGGACTCACCGCCGCCGTCGCCCTCCACCGCAGCGGTCGGCAGGTCACCGTCCTTGAGCGGGCCGCCGACCTCGCCCCCGTCGGCGCCGGCATCGGCCTCGCCCCCAACGCCCAGCGCGCCCTGGACGTCATCGGCCTCGGCGACCGCGTCCGCGACCTCGCCGCCTGGCAGGGCGACGGCGGCATGCGCGCCCCCGACGGCCGCTGGCTCGCCCGTACGAACGCCAGGGCCGCCGCCGCTCGCTTCGGCGGGCCACTCGTCCTCCTCCACCGGGCCACCCTCGTCGACATCCTCACCTCGGCCCTCCCCGACGGGACCGTCCGCACCGGAGCGGCCGCCACGCTCGTGGACCCGGGCGACGACCACCGCCCCGCCCGCCTCGCCACCCCCGACGGAGAGATCGAGGCCGCACTCGTCGTCGCCGCCGACGGCATCCGTTCCGCGGCGCGGCACGCCCTCTTCCCCGGGCACCCCGGCCCGCGGTACGCCGGCTGCACCACCTGGCGGGTCGTCGTCCCGGCCCCCGAGCGGCCGTTCGCCCCGCACGAGACCTGGGGCGCCGGGCGCCTGTGGGGGACGCAGCCCCTCAAGGACGGCAGGACCTACGCGTACGCGATGGCCGCCGCCCCCGCCGGCGGCCGGGCGCCCGACGACGAGAAGGCCGAACTCCTGCGCCTGTTCGGCGACTGGCACCACCCCGTCCCCGAGATCCTCGCCGCCACGGACCCCGCACAGGTCCTCCGCCACGACGTCCACCACCTGCCCGACCCGCTGCCGGCCTTCCACCGGGGCCGGGTCGCGCTCCTCGGCGACGCCGCGCACGCGATGATGCCGAGCCTCGGCCAGGGCGGAAACCAGGCGATCGAGGACGCCGTCGTCCTCGCCCACCACATCGGCGCCCACCGCGTCGGCCCCGCACCCGACTTCGTCCCGAGCCGCGCCCTCGCCGCGTACACCGCCGACCGCCTTCCCCGTACCACCGCGATCGTCCGCAAGGCCGCCCGCACCGGAGCCGTCACCCTGCTCGCCGCCCGCCCCGCCGTCGCGCTGCGCGCCACGCTCGTCAGCGCGGTCTCCCGGTTCGGCCCGGGGCTCGTCCTGCGCGGTTTCGACGGCATCGCCGACTGGCGGCCGCCGATGGCCCCGGCCCGGTCCGCGTAAGCTGACCAGCGCGAACGGCCCACCCGTACGGGGCCTGTGGACACGACAAGGGAGAACCCGTGAAGGTTGGCTGCATCGGACTCGGCGACATCGCGCAGAAGGCCTACCTTCCGGTCCTCGCCACCCTCCCCGGGGTCGAACTCCACCTTCAGACCCGCACCCGCGCCACGCTCGACCGGGTCGCCGAAACCCTCCACCTGCCCGCCGCACAGCGCCACGGCGACCTCGACTCGCTGCTCGCCGCCGGACTCGACGCCGCCTTCGTCCACGCGCCGACCGCGGCGCACGCCGAGATCGCCGGCCGGCTCCTGGACGCGGGCGTCCCCACGTACGTCGACAAGCCCCTCGCCTACGAGTACGCCGAGTCCGAGCGGATCGTGGAACTGGCCGAGAAGCGGTCCGTCGGGCTCGCCGTCGGCTTCAACCGGCGCCTCGCCCCCTCGTACGCCCAGTGCGCCGAGCACCCGCGCGAGCTGATCCTCCTTCAGAAGAACCGCATCGGCCTGCCCGAGGACCCCCGCACCTTCGTGCTCGACGACTTCATCCACGTCGTCGACACCCTGCGGTTCCTGCTCCCCGGCGAGATCGAGCACGTCGACGTGCGCGCCCGGATCCGCGAGGGGCTCATGCACCACGTCGTGCTCCAGCTCTCCGGCGACGGGTTCACCGCCATCGGCATGATGAACCGGATGAACGGCTCCACCGAGGAGATCCTCGAGGTCTCCGGGCAGGACACCAAGCGCCAGGTCGTCAACCTCTCCGACGTCGTCGACCACAAGGGCCAGCCGACCCTGCGGCGGCGCGGCGACTGGGTGCCGGTGCCCCGCCAGCGCGGTATCGAGCAGGCCGTACTGGCCTTCCTCGACGCCGTACGCGACGGGCGGGTGCTCAGTGCCAGGGACGCCCTGCGGACCCACGAGCTGTGCGAGCGCGTCGTGCGCGAGGCGCTGATCCAGGCCTCCTGAACGCGCCGGCGCCCTCGGCCGCGCACACCGCGCCCACCACGGCGAGCGCCCCGTACAACGGCCAGTCGCCCCAGCGGACGTAGCCCGTCGTCGAGTCCGAGAGCGGCAGCTCGCGGACGGCGACGGCGCTCGCGTCCGTACCGAGCACCGGTCCGATCCTGCGGCCGTCGGGGCCGTACGCCGCGCTGACCCCGGTGAGCGTCGCGTGGGCGACGGGCCGGCCCGTCTCCGCGGCCCGGAGCGCCGCGAGGGACGCGTGCTGGGCGGGCGCCCAGCTCTCCTGGAAGGTACTGGTCGACGACTGGACGACGAGGAGGCCGGCCCCGTCGCGCACGAGGTTCCGGCTCATGTCGGGGAAGGCGGACTCGAAGCAGATGAGCGGGCCGATCAGCGGTTCCCGGGCGCTGCCTCCGGTGACGTCCCCGACGGCGTCGCGCGTACCGTCCCCGCTGCCGGAGCCCGTGGCGGGCAGCCGCATCACGACCGGCGTGGTGCCCCGCCGACGGTCCTCGTCGGCGGCCTTGCCGAACGACGTCACCCAGCCCAGCACACCGCGCGCGGGGATGTACTCGCCGAACGGCACGAGCCGCATCTTGTCGTAGCGGTCACCCGTCAGTCCCGCCGGACCGACCAGGACGGCACTCTTGAAGATGCCCGGCCGGTCGGCCCGCCGCGCGTCCACGTTGACCAGGAGCGGCGCGTCGACCTCCCGTGAGAGTGCGGTGAGCCGGGCGGCGAGATCGGGCCGGCCGGCCGGATCGGCGCCGACACCGCTCTCGCCCCAGACCACCAGGTCGAGGCGCTGCCCGGCGAGCGAGCGGGTCAGCTCCTCGGCACGGTCGAACCGCCGCTCCGCCCCGTCCGCACCGTCGAACACCCCCGGCTGTACGAGGGCCACCCGCACCGTCCCGCTCACGCGCGGTGTCCCCACCCCCCAGGCGGCCGTACCCGCCACGAGCGCGCAGCCCGCGAGCCCCGCGACCCCGACCGTGCGCAGCCCCGGCGCGGCCACGAGCAGGGCCACGGCCGTGTTCACCGCCACCACGAGCGCGGTCACCAGCCACACCCCGCCGACCGAGGCCAGCCGGAGCGCCGCGGGCACCTGCCACTGGCTCGCCCCGAGCAGCCCCCAGGGACCTCCCAGCCCCTCCCAGGAGCGCACCAGCTCGATCAGCAGCCAGCCGGAGGGCACCGCGACGAGGGCGGTGGCGGCCCGCAGCGCCGACGGCGCACCACCGAGCAGGGACCGCACGAGCCAGGCCCACGGCAGCCACAGCAGGCCGAGCAGCGCGGAGAGCGGGAGGAGGAAGACGTGCAGGCTGGGCAGCAGCCAGTGATGGACGGCGAACACGAAGCCGATCCCGCCCAGCCAGCCGTCCAGGGCGGCCCGGCGTGCTCCCGGAGCCGTACGGATCAGGAGAAGCCAGGGGACGAGCGCGAGATACGCCCACCACCAGAGTCCGGGGGCGGGGAAGGCGAGCGCGGGCAGCGCGCCGCAGCCGACGGCGAGCAGGGAACGGACGAGGCCGCGCCGCCGGCTCCGGCCTCCCGGGACACGGCCCGGGGCCTGGTCCCGGCCCGGCGCCGGGTCTCGGCCCGGGTCTCGGCCCGGGTCTCGGCCCGGATCCCGGTCCCGGTCCCGGTCCCGGTCCCGGTCCCGGTCCCAGTCCTCGTCCCGGTCCCGGTCCCACTCCTCGTCCTGGTCCCGGTCCCGACCCTGCTCGTCGGCCTGGCCCCGTCGTACGAACGGATTTCGCATGGCATGCCTCCGCCCTTGCCTTCAGTGTCGGGCGTGACCGGGTTCGGCGCGGCTCGGGCGGTCCGTCGTGGTGACCGGGGGCGGAAGGATCCCCCGGGGGCGGCGGCGGCAGCGGGGCCGGGCGTGGCGGTCAGCCGTGCCGGCGCCAGCGCTCGTCGACGACGACCGAGGTAAGCCGCCAGCCGTCTGCGGTTCGCACCGCCCCGAACGCGTAGCGGCCCCCGCAGACGAAGTCCTCGCCGGAGGTGAAGCGCATCGGGTTGACGTAGTCGGCGCGGATCTCCGCCGTGTCCCCGTTCTCCGGGTACCCGGCCGGCCCGCGGAAGAGGACACGGCGGTTCACGATGAGGTGCTGGCGTACGGGAAAGAGCGTCAACGTCTCGGCGAGCCAGTCGGCCACCTCGGTCGCCGGGCCCTCGACGCCGCCCGAACCCCGGTAGTCGGCCCGGCCGTCCGGGGAGAACAGCGCCCGGTAGGCGGTCCAGTCGGCGTCGTCCACGGCCGCCGCGTACCCGGTGATCAGGTCGTCGACGGCGAGTCGGTCCATCACGGTCGCGAGGTCCACGCGCTGCGTCATCGGATCAGTGTCGGGCAGGCCGGGCCAGGGGCCAAGGGGCGTACGTGGGGGAGTTGCCGGACGCGGTCATACTGGCCGGATGCGCGTGAACATCGATCCCGAACTGAGCGACCGCACCTCCTTCTACCGGTTGCTCACCGCCACCGTCGTGCCCCGGCCGATCGCCTGGGTCTCCACGTCCTCGGCGGACGGTACGGACAATCTGGCCCCGCACTCCTTCTTCACCATCGCCTCGGTCACGCCGCCGGTCGTGCAGTTCACCTCGGTCGGACGCAAGGACTCGCTGCGCAACGTGGAGGAGACGGGGGAGTTCGTCGTCAACCTCGCCCCCGAGGGGCTCTTCGAGCAGATCAACGCGACGGCGACGGACTTTCCGCGCGGGGTCAGCGAGTTCGACGCCTGTGGCGTCGAGCGCGAGCCGAGCCTCCGCGTGAAGCCGCCGCGCGTGGCGGCGTCGCCGGTGGCGCTCGAGTGCGAGCTGCACAGCACGCTGCGGATCGGCGACTCGACGGTCGTCTTCGGCCGGGTCGTCCACGCGGCGATCGACGAGTCGGTGCTCCTCGACGGCCACCCCGAGATGGCGCTGATGCGCCCGCTGACCCGGCTCGGCAAGAACGAGTGGGGCACCCTGGGCGGCATCAAGGAGATCGCCCGCGTGCCCTACCGGGGCTGAGACGAAGAATGCCGGGCCCTGAGAGCAGGGCCCGGCATTTCTCGGTCGGGCGGCGTCGCCGCCGTGGGCCGGCCTAGGCGGCCGTGGCTTCGTCAGTCGCCCGACTCGCCCGCGTGCGGGCTCAGGACGTCCGTACCGACCAGGATGAAGAGCAGGATGCCGAGCAGGATCCGGTAGATCACGAACGGCATGAAGGACTTCGTGGTGATGAACTTCATGAACCAGGCGATCACCGCGTACCCGACCGCGAAGGCGATGATCGTGGCGAAGATCGTCGGACCCCAGGAGACGTGTCCCTCGCCCGCGTCCTTCAGTTCGTACGCGCCCGAGGCGAGCACCGCCGGGATGGCGAGGAGGAAGGAGTAGCGCGCGGCCGCCTCGCGGGTGTAGCCCATGAGCAGGCCGCCGGAGATCGTCGCGCCCGAGCGCGAGACGCCCGGGATCAGGGCCATCGCCTGGCAGAGGCCGAAGATCAGGCCGTCCTTCACGCTGAGTTCCTTGAGCGTCTTGCGCTCGCGGATCGCCCGGTGGCGGCCGCCGATCTCGTCGCGGGCGGCGAGCCGGTCCGCGATGCCGAGGACGATGCCCATGACGATCAGGGTGGTGGCGATCAGCCGCAGGTCGCGGAAGGGGCCCTCGATCTGGTCCTTGAGCGTGATGCCGAGGACACCGATCGGGATCGAGCCGACGATCACCAGCCAGCCCATCTGGGCGTCGTGGTCGGAGCGCATCGCCTTGTCGGTGAGGGAGCGGAACCAGGCCGAGACGATCCGGGCGATGTCCTTGCGGAAGTAGATCAGTACCGCGGTCTCCGTGCCGATCTGGGTGATGGCGGTGAAGGCCGCACCCGGGTCTTCCCAGCCCGCGAACGCCGCCGTGAGGCGGAGGTGCGCGCTGGAGGAGATGGGAAGGAACTCCGTCAGCCCCTGGACGAGTCCGAGGATGAACGATTCGAACCAACTCATGGGGCTAGGGCCGTCCCGTTATGTACGTGTGCGGTCAGAAGGTCGTGCGCAGCGTACCGTCCCCAGATGACGGGCCCGCGCTCAGGCCTCCTGAGGGGCCGTCGGGCCCGCGGTGGTCCAGCCCGGTGCCCGGACGTGGGCGGTGACGCTGTCGCGGTCGGCCTCGTCCCCGCAGTGGGCGCAGACGATCCGGGGGCTGAGGACCTCGCCGCACCGGTGCTCGAGGACCACCGGGCGTGCGTCGGCGTTGAGGTGGCGGTCGCCCCAGGCCATCAGGGTCACCAGGACCGGCTGGAGCTCCTCGCCGGCCGCCGTGGCCCGGTACTCGAAGCGCTGGGGGCGTTCGCTGTACTGCACCTTCTCCAGGATTCCGGCCTCGACGAGCCGCTTGAGGCGGGTGGTGAGGATGTCACGGGGCGCGCCGGTGTTGCGGGCGATCCGGTCGAAGCGTCGGACGCCGAGGGAGACCTCGCGGAGCACGAGCAGGGAGTACTTCTCGCCGACGAGCGCCAGGGTGTCGGCGATCGAGCAGGGGCGGGGTGCGGCCTTCATGGGACAAGCCTAGGGCAGCGCGGGCTCGGTCGGTTGGGAAGTCCAACTCATTGATCGAGATGGGTTTGAAAAGCAAACTCACTGGGCTATGTTACCGATGAGTGTTGGTCCACTTATCCAACTCAGGAGCCTGTCATGCGCGACGCCGTCATCGTCGAAGCCGTCCGGACGCCGATAGGAAAGGGCAAGACGGGCGGAGCCCTGTCCCACGTCCACCCCGTCGCCCTGCTCTCGCACACCCTGCGTGCCCTGATCGAGCGCGGCGGCATCGACCCCGCCCTCGTCGACGACGTGATCGGCGGCACCGTCGACCAGGTCGGCGAGCAAGCCATGAACACCACTCGCTACGCCTGGCTGGGTGCCGGATTCCCCGAGTCCGTGCCCGCCACCACCGTGGACCGGCAGTGCGGCTCCTCCCAGCAGGCCGTGCACTTCGCCGCCCAGGGCGTGCTCTCCGGGGCGTACGACATCGCCGTCGCCTGCGGCGTCGAGTCCATGAGCCGGGTCCCCATGTGGTCCAACGTGCCGCCCGGCGCCGACCCCTTCGGCCCCGGAGTCGCCGAGCGCTACCCCGAGGGCCTGGTCCCGCAGGGCGTCAGCGCCGAACTCATCGCCGCGAAGTGGTCGATCGGCCGCGAGGCCATGGACGCCTTCGCCACCTCGTCGCACACCAAGGCGGCACGCGCCTGGGCGGCCGGACTCTTCGACGCCGAGGTCGCCCCGTACGAGGACGTCCGCCGCGACGAGTCGGTGCGCCCGGCGACCACCCCCGAGATCCTCGCCGGGCTCCGGCCCTCCTTCGAGGACCCCGGGTTCGCCGAGCGCTTCCCGCAGATCGACTGGTCCGTCACCGCCGGCAACAGCAGTCCGATCAACGACGGGGCCTCCGCCGTGCTCGTCATGGCCGCCGACACCGCCGAGAGCCTCGGCCTGCGGCCCCTCGCCCGGCTCCACAGCTTCGCCGTCACCGGCTCCGACCCGCTGCTCATGCTCACCGGTGTCATCCCCGCCACGGAGAAGGTGCTGCGGCGCTCGGGTCTCTCCCTCGCCGACATCGACCTCTTCGAGATCAACGAGGCCTTCGCGAGCGTCGTCCTCGCCTGGCAGCAGGAGACCGGCGCCGACCCGGCCAAGGTCAACGTCCACGGCGGCGCGATCGCCCTCGGCCACCCCCTCGGCGCCAGCGGCACCCGCCTCACCACCACGCTCGTCCACGCACTGCGGGCCCGGGGCGCGCGCTACGGGCTCCAGGCGATGTGCGAGGCGGGCGGCCTGGCCAACGCGATGATCGTCGAGGCGCTCTGACCTCAGCGGTCGGACACCACACCGGCCCGGCCCTCGGACCTCCGCGGACCGGCCTTCGCAGACCGGCCTTCGCGGACCGGCCTTCGCGGCGCACCCCCGCTGCCCGGACGCCCCCTCCTGGCGGGGGCTGCTAGCGGGGGCTGCCCACCGTCTCGGGCGTCTGCTCCGGCTCCGGTGCCACGGCCGGAGCGGGGGCCCTCAGGTGGTGCCGCTTCCGCCAGGCGACCACGGCGGCCGCCAGCGCGGACAGGGCGATGAAGCCCGCCGAGACGAGGAACGCAGGGGAGCCCGGTTCGCCCGCCTGCGCCCCCGCCACGACGTACGCCGCCGTGTTGGGCACCGAGCCGAGCGCCGTCGCCACCAGGAACGGCACGTACCCCATCCGGGAGACGGCGGCGCAGTAGTTGGCCGCCGCGAAGGGCACCCCCGGGAACAGCCGGATCGCCAGCATCGAACGGAACCCGTGCCGGCTGAGCTGCCCGTCCGCGGCCGTCAGCCACCGGCCCCGCAGCATCGGCCGCAACGCCTCCTGCCCCAGGAAACGGCCGAGGGTGAAGGAGATCCCGGCGCCGAGCACCGTCCCCGCGATCGCCGCCGTCAGGCCGAAGGCAGAGCCGAAGAGCGCGCCCGCCGCCAGATTGAGCACCGGACGCGGGACGAACGCCGCCGTGCACACGCCGTACGCCAGAGCGAAGAGCATCACCGCGCCCGTGCCGTCCGTCTGCCGGGGCCAGCCCGAGGAGAGCAGCCGCTGCGGCTCGTACAGCACGACGAGGGCCGCCGCGGAGAGCAGCAGCAGCGCGAGCATCGAGAGCCGTGCGCGGGGCGCGAGCAGGGCCCGGGAGCAGCGGAGGGCGAGGGAGCCCGGCGGCCGGGGCACGGGAGCGAGCATTCGGGGAGAGTAACGGACGCGTCCGTATGATCGCCGTAATGTGCGTCATGTCCCGCCGGGCCGACAGCCCATGACCCCGGGCCGACACCCCATGACCCCGGGCCGACACTCCACGACCCGGGCGGACAGCCCACGACACGGAGGGCCGCATGACCGAGACCGCGCCGACGGCCGGCGGCCCCGCCGACGTCCCCGCCGGCATCCCCGACAGCGCCCTCGCCGACACCCTCCTCGAGCGGCTCACCACCGTCTACCCGGCCGCGGGGAACCCCTTCCGGGCGCAGGAGATGGTCGCGTACATGAAGGGGGTCGCCCCCTTCCTCGGGCTGCGCACCCCCGAGCGCCGTGCCCTGTCCCGCACCGTCCTCGACGGCACGCCCCGCCCTGACGAGCAGGACTGCGCCGCCGTCGCCCTGCGCTGTTTCGCACTGCCCGAGCGCGAGTACCACTACTTCGCCGTCGACTATCTGCGCCGCCACGTGAAGCGCTGCTCGTCGGGGTTCCTGCCGGTCGCCCGACGGCTCGTCACCACCGTCTCCTGGTGGGACACGGTCGACCACCTCGCCGCCCATGTCGTCGGCGGTCTGGTCGCGGCCGATCCCGCCCTCGGGGAGCGCATGGACGAGTGGATCGAGGACGAGGACCTGTGGGTGGCCCGGACGGCGATCCTCCACCAGCTGCGGTTCAAGGACGCCACCGACGCGGACCGGCTCTTCGCCCACTGTCTGCGCCGCGCGGCCGACACCGACTTCTTCCTCCGCAAGGCCATCGGCTGGAGCCTGCGCGAGTACGGCAAGACGGCCCCGGCCGAGGTCCGCGCCTTCGTCGCCGCGCACACCGCCCGGCTCTCGCCCCTCTCGGTCCGCGAGGCCCTCAAGCACCTCTGACGGTCCCCGCGGCGACCCCCTGCACAATGAGAGCGTGAACGAGCAGATTCCCGTCATCCGCGAGGTCGACCAGGGCACCGCGCGCCTCATGCCCGATGTGGACCGGGAGCGGGCCTGGCTCCTCACGGTCGACGGCGCACCCCAGTCGTACGTCGACCTCGACGACCCGGCGTACCTGGAGTTCGAGTACGCGCGCCGACTCGCCCATGTCGTCGACGGCGCCGCCGACGACGGCGAACCGCTGGACGTCCTGCACCTCGGCGGCGGGGCGCTCTCCCTGCCGCGCTACGTGGCCGTCAGCCGGCCCGGCTCGCGCCAGGACGTGGTCGAGGCCGACCGGGGCCTGCTCGCGCTCGTCGCCGAACACCTGCCGCTGCCCGAGGGGGCCGGGATCACCGTGCACGGTGCGGACGCCCGGCGCTGGCTGGAGGCTGCCCCCGCCGCCTCGGCCGACCTCGTCGTCGGCGACGTCTTCGGCGGCTCCCGGGTACCCGCCCACCTCACGTCCGTGGAGTACGCGCGCGAGGTCCGTCGCGTCCTGCGACCCGACGGCGTCTACGCCGCCAACTTGGCCGACGGAGCGCCCTTCGCCTTCCTCCGCTCCCAGCTCGCCACCTTCGCGGCCGTCTTCCCCGAGCTCGCGCTGGTCGCGGAACCGGCCGTGCTGCGCGGCCGTCGTTTCGGGAACGCGGTCCTGGTGGCCTCCGGCCGTGAGATCGACACCGCCCACCTCGCCCGCCGGGCCGCGGCCGACGCCTTCCCCGCGCGCGTGGAACACGGGGACACGCTCGACCGGTTCACCGGCGCCGCGGCACCGGTCCTCGACGCCGGGGCCGTCCCGTCACCCGTTCCGCCGGCCGGAGCCTTCGGCATCGGCTGAGGCACGACCGGCCGACACATCGGCCGACACATCGGCCGAGGCACCGGCTGAGCCGCCACCGGCCGGGGCACCGGCCGACGCGGGGGCGGCGGCGAGCGGTGCGACCGTCGCAGCGGGTACGGAGTCGGCGGCCGCTGCCGGCGTCTTCGCGCCGACCGGCTCCTTCGTGTGCGGACGCCGGGTCAGGTTCCGTACGTCCGGCACCAGCAGGACGAGCGCGGTGACCAGGACCATCAGCCCTGCCGCGCCCCACAGCGCCGTGCTCCGGCCGAACGAGCTCTCCGCCGGTCCCGCGAGCGCCGTCGTCAGCGGCAGCAGGGCCGTCGAGCCGAACCAGTCGTAGGCCGACACCCGGGACAGCTTCTCCTCCGGGATCTCCTGGTGCATCGTCGTCATCCACGAGACGCCGAAGACCTCGATGGCCACACCGCTGACGAACATCGCGGCCGTGAGCCCCACCGCGTCGAGCGGTACGGCGAGCGCCGCCGACGGCAGCGCGATCGGGAAGACGCAGAGCGTGCCGACGAACAGCAGCCGGCGCGGCTTCCAGCGGGCCATCAGGAAGGCGCCCGCGAGCGTTCCCACCCCGTACGCGGCGAGCGCGATGCCCCACGGGCGCGCGCCGCCCAGCTCGGCCTTGGCGACCAGCGGCCCGTACACCGACTCGACCGCACCGATCAGCCCGACCACGACGGAGAACTGGGCGACGATCGACCACAGCCAGGGCCGGCCGATGAACTCGTGCCAGCCCTCCCGCAGATCGGCGAAGAGGCCGCCGCCGGGAGCGCGCTCGGGGATGCCGCTCACGTCCAGGAACGCGCGCAGCCCGCCCGCGACCGCGAAGGCGACGGCGTCGATCAGGAGGACCCAGCCGGGCCCGACGAACGCGACGAGCGCGCCGCCGAGCGCGGCGCCGCCGATGGACGCGCCGTGCATGGCCATCCGGTAGACGGCGAAGGCGCGGCTCGCCTGCTCGCCGGTGACGCTGGACATCAGCATGCCCTCGGCCGCCGGGTTGAAGAAGGCCTGGCCGGTGCCGCAGAGAGCGGTGAGCACCATCATCTGCCAGATCTGGGCCGTACCCGCGAGCACGAGGGCGGCGAAGACGGCCTGGGAGACGCAGTTGAGGACGTTGGCGGCGACCATCACCCGGTGCCGGGGCACCCGGTCGGCGACCGCGCCGCCGATCAGCAGGAAGAGGACGAGCGGCAGGAACCGCGCCATCGCCACGAGTCCCACGTCGCCGGCGTCGCCACCGGTCTCGAACACCGCCCAGGTCGTGGCGATCAGCGCGCCGTGCGTGCCGAGGTTGGTCACGATGGTGGCGGCGGTCAGGAGGACGTAGTTGCGCCCGGCCCACTCGGGGCGGCGCGAGCCGAGGGGGGCGCGGTGGGGGGCGGCGGCGGGACTGTTCACCCCGGGACTATCCCTGGCGGGCCGTCCGTATGCCAACCCGATATCCGGACGGGGCGCCCTGGGGGCCGGACGGCGCCCGGAGAGGCCGGTCCGGGGCCGTACGGAGCTCCGGACGGGTCGACCCCGGCGCGTGGACGGACCACGTGCCGGGGTCGGACCTGCGAAAGCCGTCCGGTCAGGACGCCGGAGCGAGCCGGACCGTCGACAGGATCTGCTTGATGGTGGCGTCCGGCAGCTCGTCCTTGACGCCGTCGGCCCCGTAGAGCACCCAGGTCGAGAAGTCGCCCTTGGCGTTCTTGAAGGTGAAGGCGATCGACTTGCCGTCCGTCTCGCACTTGTTGCGCTTCTTGACGCCCGGCGCCGTCGCCATCGCCATGTGGCCGGTGAGGCCGGACTTCGTCTTGTACGGCACCGGCTTGGTGATCTTGATGGTGCTCTGCGGCATGTGCTGCGCGTAGCCGCCCCACACCCAGGTGCCGGCTTCGCTGCGCGAGGCGTCCGCGGTGTTCTTGGCGCCCTGGCCGCCCTTGGTGCCGGCGGTGCTCAGGCCCCAGGTCTCCATGGTGCCGTTCTTGTCGGTGTCGTACGTGCACCACTCGCTCTTGAGGCGCGACGGCGACGACATGGTGACGAGCGGGCTGCCGTCGTTCTTCTTCTCGTCCTCGAAGAAGGTGATCATGCCCGGCTTCAGCACCTCCCACTCCGGCGGTACGTCGAAGAGGGTGCCGTACTTCGGGTTGTAGACGACCTTCCAGCCGGGGATCGTCGGCTGCTGGGCCGCGCCGTCACGCGGGTTGTCGATCCCCGACGGGCTGTCGCTCGGCTCCGTGGAGGGGACCGTCGACGGGTCGGCCGACGGGTCCACGGTCGCGGAGGCCGACGGGTTCGGCTTCTGGTCGTCGGCGGTCGTCTTCTTGTCGTCGTCCTTGCCGAGGACGAGGAATCCGGTGACACCGGCGGCGACGACCACGGCGGTCGCGGCGACGATCGCCACGAGCGTCGTCTTCTTCTTGCCGCCGTCGGGTCCGCCGGGCTGCACCGGCCCCGGCACCGCGTACTGCTGCGGAAGCGTCGGCTGCTGGTACGGGTTCGGCTGGCCGTAACCCGGCTGCTGGCCGTACCCCTGCTGCGGATAGCCGGGCGGCGCGGGCGGCTGCTGCGGGTAGCCGGGCTGCGTCGGCGGCTGCTGCGGATGGCCGGGCTGTGTCGGCGGCTGCGGATACCCGGGCTGGGCAGGCGGCTGCTGATACGGGTTCGGCTGCTGGTACCCCGACTGCTGATAGGGGTTCTGATTCTGGTCCTGCGGGTTCTGCTCGCCCCCGGGCGGCTGCTGTCCTGGCCACATGGCCAGTAACCATAGAGGTGCGGAGGCGCCCCGGCCACGCCCGCCCCCGCACAGCGCGCACGGGAGGGATGGCCAAGGCTGCTACTCGTGGGTAACATCACGGTCATGAGCGCAGACCAGATGACCGTCGGCGAGATGCTCGCCGCCACGGTGCCCATGGCCGGAACCCTGAACCTGGAGTTCCTGGAGACCACCGCCGAGCGCGCCGTCGTGCGCCTGCCGGACCAGCCCGCCTACCACAACCACGTCGGCGGCCCGCACGCCGGAGCGATGTTCACGCTCGCCGAGTCCGCCAGCGGTGCCATCGTGCTCGCCGCGTTCGGCGACCAGCTGAGCCGCGCCGTACCGCTCGCCGTCAAGGCCGAGATCGGCTACAAGAAGCTCGCGATGGGCGTCGTCACGGCCACCGCCACGCTGGGCCGCCCGGCCGCCGAGGTCGTCGCCGAACTCGACGCCGGGCAGCGGCCGGAGTTCCCGGTGAAGATCGAGATCACCCGCGAGGACGGCGCCGTGACCGGCGAGATGACCGTCGTCTGGACCCTGCGCCCCAACGCCTGACCAGGGACGCCGTGGACCGCCCCCGTACCCCCTCCCGGGGTGCGGGGGCGGCCGCGTTCCGGGCGGCCGGCGGCACGGGCCGTCCACCCCGACCGGGTAGGCTGCCCCGGCGTGCCCGCCGCGGTGCACGCCGGCGCCGGCGCCCCCGACCAGGGGCCGGGCGCGGCAGGGCAGTCGAAACGGGAGGAAGCCGCGTTGCACGTCCAGGAGTGGCTGGAGACGATCCCCGCGATCGCGGTCTACGTCCTCGTCGGCGTGGTGATCGGGCTGGAGAGCCTGGGCATCCCGCTGCCCGGCGAGATCGTGCTCGTGAGCTCCGCGCTGCTCGCCTCGCAGCACGGTGACATCAACCCGTACGTCCTCGGCGCCTGCGCCACCGCCGGCGCGATCATCGGCGACTCGATCGGCTACGCGATCGGCCGCAAGGGCGGACGGCCGCTGCTCGCCTGGCTGGGGAAGAAGTTCCCCAAGCACTTCAGCGAGGCCAACATCGGGCTCGCCGAGCGCTCCTTCCAGAAGTGGGGCATGTGGGCGGTCTTCTTCGGCCGCTTCATCGCCCTGCTCCGCATCTTCGCCGGGCCGCTCGCGGGCGTCCTGCACATGCCGTACTGGAAGTTCCTGATCGCCAACGTCTTCGGCGGCATCCTGTGGGCCGGCGGCACGACGGCCGTCATCTACTCGGTCGGCATCGTCGCGGAGGCCTGGCTCAAGCGCTTCTCGTGGCTGGGACTCGTCCTCGCCGTGCTGATCGGCGTCGCCTCCATGCTGATCATCAAGAACCGTGCCAAGAAGGCGGCGGCGGAGCAGGCCGAGGCCCCGGAGCCGGCGCCGGTCGCGGTCGCCGACTGAGGCCGGACGCACCAGGACGTACGTGAGGGAGGGCGGCACCCGTC